>PXRR01000020.1:0-9686 GCA_003021975.1 Halobacteriales archaeon QS_5_70_17
ACGGCGGCGGCGGCGCCGCCTTCGACCCCCCGCTCGATCGCCCGGAGCCCGAACGACCGCTTGCCGGACAGCGCTGGCCCCTCGACGAGGAGGTTCGATCCGGGAGCGACCGCTCCCTCGGCGCCCTCGAGTTCATACATCTCGACTCCCCGCGCCCGGTCGATTCGCGGGTCGCCGCCCCGTCCGCCGATACCCGGCAGCCACCATCTTGCGACAGAGAAGCGGCAGTCCCACTAAAGTCCTGTGTTGCGATCGACGCCGGCCGTCCACGGGGATCGTCCCTTCAATCGACCCGGGTGACCGGGCGTCGCGGTTACGCCGGGACCGCCCGCCCGACCAGAAACGCCGCCGCGGCCAGGAACATGCCGTACTTCATATGTCGCTGGGCGGCCGACGGGTCGCCGTAGCTCTCGGCGGTCGCGCCGAGCATCACCAGATCGGCCGGGAGGACGGCCGCGAGGTACGCGACCCCGAACGTCCCCAGCAGGTACGGTGCGGGGCTGGCGGCGACGGGCCGGCGA
Organism: Halobacteriales archaeon QS_5_70_17; assembly: GCA_003021975.1. Taxonomy (GTDB): domain Archaea; phylum Halobacteriota; class Halobacteria; order Halobacteriales; family Haloarculaceae; genus Halomarina. The sequence goes on from PXRR01000020.1 coordinate 522, forward strand.
CGTCCTCGACGTCCTTGATCACCTCGCGGGTGAACGTCGAGAGGGCCGCCAGCGCCGCCAGCGTGGCGACCGTCGCCAGGTCGCCCCGGACGGCCGCGCCGCCGAACAGGAACGTACTTCCCCCGAGGTACGCCACCAGCAGGTTACCCACCCCGGGCAGACCCTTGAACACCTCCGTGTACGCGATCAGCGCCAGGAGGTTCACTACCGCGATGGCCACCGCCAGCAGCGGGAGGACGAGCGCAGCCCCCACCGCACCCAGGAAGAGCGCGGCGCTGAACCACAGCGCTCTGCGGGGGGAGACCACGCCCCGGGGAATCGGCCGGTCGGGGGCGTTCACGCGGTCGATCTCGCGGTCGAAGTAGTCGTTGATCGCGTTACCGGCGGCGGTCGCCAGCACCGTCGCGAGAACGGCGGCGGCCGCCGCCAGCGGGCGGGCCGCGATCCCGCCGCCGGAGACGTGAGGTCGAGCAGTCCCCGGAGCGTCCCGCGCATATCCCCCGATACGGGGGGGCGGCGATAAAAGGCGCGAACCCGACGGAGCGGAGTCGCAGTGCCGCGGCCGGCTCCCCGCGTAGCCGTCGGCGGTCGATCGACGTCGACCGCGCGATCACGATCGGACATCGAGTCACGGAGGCCGAGGACGGTCCCTTTCGCGGGCCAGACCAGCCTGATCAGCAACACCCTCACTATCAGCCAGCCCACCGGCGTCGGAATCGCCGACACCGGGTGACCGGCCGTCGCTCCGGACACGGCACCGCTCTTATCAGTGGTTCGGGCGTTGGCGCCGGCCGGTTACCTGTCCTGATCGTCCACGTGCCAGTGATGGCCGACAGGATGGTGGTGGACGGCTGGATCGACGACGAATACGAGTCGAGGTTCGAAGGGTTCGCCATCGAACGGGGCGTGTCTCCCGCCCGCGTCAGGCGGGCCTTCCGGGACCACTGCGAGACGTTCCAAGGACAGGTAATGGACGACACCTCTCCGGACGTCGTGCGACGGCTCGCCCACGACAAGCTGAAGTGGTACACCCCGGACGACCGCGGCGGCCGAGAGCAGGTGGCGGAGGAGTGAGCGACCGGGTGGGTCGAGGTTCTCTCGATTGCCCTGCCGACAGTCACCGCCCCGGTCGGCTCCGCCTCTCGCGGACGGCGAACGGGGGATCGGTCGCCGTACAGTGCGCGGAAGTTCGTCGCCGCTCGGAGACCAGCGGACCCATTCGACCCGCGGAGCACCGGAGGAGCGGGACTTCGGCAGTGCGTCGCTCACCGGGTCCGCTACTGAACTACGTTTTTATTGCATTTCCCGCCCGGAGACCAGCCCAGCAGCGAGGCGGTCCAGCGGTTCGGGGGCGGTGACCCGCCACGGTGCGACCTGCAAACCGTTTCCGCCTTCGGATAGCCGCGCGGCGCCGTCTCCTCCGTATACCGGCGGAGCAGTCGTCCGAGCGCCCTGAATATACGGGGCGAAGGTTCAGCCAGTACCCCCTCGTACGATCGGATGCGCGCCAGTACATCCGACCAGGCCGCGTCCTATGTCGTGGGTGACCGGCGCCGGCGCGCAGTGGCCCTCACTGATCGTTGCGTTGCCATGGTCCCGGGGGCGGCGTCCCTGGGACACTTCCCTCTCCCTTCCTCCGGTTCGCGCGGGATCCGAACGATCAGAGAACGCTGCTCTCGCACACGCTTCCGGCGGTACACGGCAGTCCTCGACACCGTCCCCGACGGAACGAGAACCGCTGCGTCAGGGACCTCGCGAGTCTGTGTCGGGTCTCGCCCGGATCGTCCGGTCGACCGCATGAAGTTGTGACGCCTCCCGAAGCCGCGGTGATCGAGTCCGGGAAAATATCGGATGACCGGGCGGATACCGAGCGAGCGTGGAGAGCGATCCAGCCCATTCGAGGCCCGACGCGGACCGCTCTGCGTCGATGAACAGAATTAAATCCGCGCCGCCGCTCGCTGGGGGTAGGGCGCTTAGCTCAGCCTGGACAGAGTGACTGGCTTCGGACCAGTTTGTCGGGGGTTCGAATCCCTCAGCGCCCGTGGGTTCTCCGAGCGATTCGCGTTCCGCCGGTGTCTCGGCCACGCCAACAGCCGGAGCCTCGGTCGGACGGGCGGACCGCCGCTAGCGGCCGCCGCCTACGTCGTCGTCCACTGGTCGTCATTCGTCGGCGGAGCGGTACTGCTGTTCCCGTTCGCAGCCACCCTGCTGACGAAGCTTTCAGTCGCCGGAGAACGACGAGCCGGCCGACGACGCGTCGACACTGACGGCGCGTCCGACCCGTTCGCTCCGTTCGGGACGGTTTCTGATACCCCTGGGGAGACAGTTCATTTCGAGAACAGTAAGCGTCAGACATATGTCACAGGCGATACCCGTTCCGGCGGGGAGGATGGGGCCGGACCGCACGTGTCCGGTACACTCCCCACTCTACTCGCGCGCGACCTGGTGGCGGAGGTCGTAGGGGTCGAAGCCGGCGACCCACTCGAAGATCAGTTCCTTGGCGGCGAGGTCGGTCCGGACTCCGTCGTGGTCGGTGTCGAGCGCGACGTTGGTCGCGCCCTCGAGTTCGGGACTCTCCTCGCAGCGCCAGAACAGGGGGTCTTCGGTGCCGCGGATCGTGTAGTAGTCGACGTCGCCGGGCGTCTCGTCGGCGTTGAGGCGGGCCAGGGGGTGGCCCCGGCGGTACTCGTAGTCCGGGCGGAGGAACGGACTCATCTTGTAGGTGCCGTCGGTGAGGCCGGCGTCGGCGCACCAGCCGTTGAGGACGGTGCCGTGGTTGGCGCCCGCGAGGCCGACGAACGTCTCGACGGCGTCGTAGCGGTCGTACTCGGCGAGCCAGTGGCGCGCACCCGTGACTCCGAGGCTGTGGGCGACGACGGCCACCGAGTCGGCGTCGGCGTACTCGCGGACGCGGCCGGCGAACGCCTCCAGTTGCACGGCCATGGCGTCGTGGCTGGAACTGCCGTCCTCGAAGGTGATCGCCCACAGTTCGTCGCCGCGGTAGCCCCGCTTGAGGAAGAACTCGGCGTGTTCGCGCCAGTCGCAGGCGTCGCGCTGGTTGCCGTGGACGAACACGACGGGCGTCCGCTCGGCGCCCGCGTCGGTGTCGTGGTGCCGGTGGCCGCCCCACCCGCCGTACCGGCCGCCGGTCGACCACGGCAACCGCGAGTCGTCCGTTCTGGTCCACGTACAGCCGTCGGAGCAGCCTCCCTGTCTCCGGGAACGACGCAGTTCTCGCAGGTTCTCCCGGAACTCTCGGGAGAACGGCCATCCCTGACTCGGATTGCCCAGTGACACGGTACTCCCCAACAATGGAACGTCCCCTTATATAACTGAATGTGACTATAGTGTAACGTCCGCCCGTCGTCGGTCGATTCCGGCGAGCGCTGCCGGCACCGCCCGGCGGCAGGATCAGACCGGGGCCGCGCGGTCAGTCGAGGCGCTCGCCCGACTCCGTGTACCGCCGGGAGAGTTCGACGTAGCGGTCGCCGGCGGCCGCCCACGGCGAGTCGGGGACCTCCTTGATCACCTCCGCGGGCGACCCGGCGACGAGCGTCTCCGGGGGGACGTCGGTCCCCTCGGTGACGACGCTGCCCGCACCGACCAGCGCGCGCTCGCCGACCGTCGCGTCGTCGAGGACGACCGCTCCCATCCCGACCATGGCCCGCTCCTCGACGGTCGCGGCGTGGACGATCGCGGTGTGTCCCACCGTCGCGTACGGGCCGATCGTGGTCCCCTCGTGACAGACCGCGTTGTCCTGGACGTTGGCGCCCTCCCGGAGGACGATCGGACCGTGGTCGCCCCGGAGGGTGACGTTCGGCCAGACGCTAGCCTCCGCCTCCAGGGTGACGTCGCCGATGACGACCGCCTGGTCGTCCACGTACGCCGAGTCGTGAACCGTCGGTTCCGTGCCCTCGAACGAGCGCAGTACCATGGCCTCCAGGGGGGACGGCCGGCGCTTAAATCCCCGCGGCGCCGGGAACGCCGGTGCGGTTTTCCCCGCCGCGCGCCCAGGCCGGGTATGCTCGATCGCTTCGACGCCGACCGGCCGCTCGTGGGGATGGTCCACCTCCCGCCGCTGCCGGGCGCGCCGCGGTACGACGGCGACCGCGCGGCCGTCCGGGAGCGGGCGCTGACCGACGCCCGAGCGCTGGCCGACAGCGGGATCGACGGCCTGATCGTCGAGAACTTCGGGGACGCGCCGTTCTATCCCGAGGAGGTGCCGGATCACGTCGTCGCGGAGATGACGGCCCTGGTCGGGGCCGTCCGGGCGGCCGTCCCGGCGCCCGTCGGAGTGAACGTGCTGCGCAACGACGCGACCGCCGCGATGTCGGTCGCGGCCGCGACCGGCGCCGGGTTCGTCCGCGTGAACGTCCACGCGGGCGCGCGGGTCACCGATCAGGGCGTGACCGAGGGCCGCGCTCACGAGACGCTCCGCCTGCGCGACCGGATCGACTGCGAGGTCGGGATCCTGGCCGACGTCGCGGTGAAACACAGCGCGCCCCTCGGGAGAACCGACCTCGCGGGCGCGACCCGCGACCTGCTCGAACGGGGCCTGGCCGACGGCGTCGTCGTCTCGGGCGCCGGGACCGGTCGGGCGGTCGACCGCGAGCGCCTGGCGACCGTCGCGGCGGTCACAGGCGAGTTCGGCGCGCCGACGTTCGTCGGCAGCGGCGTCACCCCCGAGAGCGCCCCCGACCTGCTCGGCGTCGCGGACGGGGCGATCGTCGGGTCGGCGCTCAAGGAGGGCGACAACCCGACCGCCCCCGTCGCGCGCGACCGCGTCGCGGACCTGGTCGAGGCCGCCCGAGAGTGAACGGGACCGTTCGGTGCGGGCCCGCCGACGACCCCCGCGCCCCGGGAGACCGACGGCGGTACTTTTCACCGCTCCGGGCGAGCACCTGGCATGGAACGCGTCGCGATCGAGGACGTCGAGTCGGTACCCCACTTCATGGGCGCGAACACCGTCCGAAAGCCGCTCTCGCGGGCCGTCGACGGGATGGGCTTCGCGATGACGTACTTCGAACTCTCCCCCGGCGAGTCGTTCTCCGGCGGCCTGCATACCCACCGCGACCAGGAGGAACTGTTCTACGTCCTCGAGGGGGTCGCCACCTTCGAGATCCGGGAGACGGCCGACGGCGAGACCGAGGTGATCGACGTACGGGCGGGCGAGGTCGTCCACTTCGGAGCGGGCGACGTCTACCAGACCGGCGGCAACGCGACCGACGAACCCGTCGTCGCCGTCAGCGTCGGCGTCCCCGGCGCGCGCCACGACTGGGACGGCGTCGAGGCGGTCGTCGACTGCCCCGAGTGCGGGCGAGCGACCGTCCACAGCGTCGTCCCGAGCGGCGACGAGCGGATGCCCGGCGCGGACGTCGCCGTCGTCTGCGACGACTGCGGCGAGGAGCGGTGAGCGACCGCGGGTATCTTACCGGGGGCGCGCAAATCTTGCGAGGTGACCACCCACCGCGACCCGCTCCCCTCCGTGCTCGAGACCGTCGCGGAAACGCCGCTCGTGGCGGTCGACGCCGCCCCCGAGGGCGTCCCCGTCTACGCGAAGCTGGAGTCGTTCAACCCGGGCGCGAGCGTGAAAGACCGGATCGGGAAGTACATGCTCGAGCGGATGCTCGAACGGGGCGACCTCGAACCCGGCAGGACGGCCGTCGAACCGACCGCCGGTAACACGGGGATCGGACTGGCGGTCGCGGCGACGCGGCTCGACTGCGAGGCGGTGTTCGTCGTGCCGGAGCGGTTCAGCGTCGAGAAGCGGACGCTGATGGCCGCCCTCGGCGCCGAGGTGGTGCGGACCCCCGCCGAGGAGAGAATGGACGGCGCCATCGAGCGCGCCCACGGACTCGCCGCCGAGCGCGGCGGGGTCGTCCCCCAGTAGTTCTCGAACTCGCTGAACGCGGAGGCCCACTACGCCACCGCGCCCCCCGAGATCGACGACGCGCTCGACGGCGGGATCGGCACTGTCGTCGCCGGCTGTGGCACCGCGGGGACGCTGATGGGGCTGGCCCGCTACTTCCGGGAGCGCGAGCCCGGCGCGCGCGTCGTCCAAGCCCGAGGGGTCGGTCCTCCGGCGACTCCTCGGCGAGGACGTCGACCACGAGGAGTACAAGACCGAGGGGGTCGGGACGAGCGACGTCGCGACGAACGAACTGTTCGACCCCGGCCTCGTCGACCGGACGGAGGCGGCGAGCGACCGCCGCGCCCAAGAGGAGCTCAAGCGCCTAGCGAGGAGGGCCACCTCGTGGCGTCGAGTTCGGGCGCGGCCGGCGGCCCGCCGGATCCGCGACGACGAGGTCGAGGTCCCCCACGACACCGTCGTGACCGTGTTCCCCGACGGTAGCGACCGCTACCTCTCGAAGGGCCATCTACGACTCCTTCGAGGAGTGGGAGGGGTAGGCGACCGGCCGACCCGTCGACGCCACGACAAGAGTCACCCGCGGCGGGGGCCAACGGGGAGCCACGGAGGAGACAGACCGCAGCGCCGACTCCGGTTCCGGGACCGACCGCTTCGGGACCCGCGCCGTCCACGCCGGGCAGGCGCCCGACGAGACGACGGGCGCGCTGATGACGCCCGTCTACGCAACTCCACGTACGCCCAGGACGCCCCCGGCGAGCACCGCGGCTACGAGTACTCCCGGACGGACAACCCGACCCGGGCTGACCTGGAGGCGAACCTTGCCGCCCTGGATGGGGCCGCCCACGGCTGGGCGTTCGCCTCGGGCATGGCCGCGATCAACACCGTCCTCAACCTCCTGGAGGCCGGCGACCACGTGGTCGTCGGCGACGACGTCTGCGGCGGCACCCACCGGCTGTTCACGCAGGTCTACGAGGACTACGGCCTCGAGTTCTCGTTTGTGGACGCGACCGACCGCGACGCCGTCGCCGACGCGGTCCGCCCCGAGACCGAACTGGTCTGGGTCGAGACGCCGACCAACCTCCTGATGCAGGTCGTCGACGTCGCGGCCGTCGCGGACCTGGCCGACGCCGCCGGTGCGCTCTGTGCGGTCGACGACACGTTCGCCACGCCGTACCTCCAGCGCCCCCTCGAGCACGGCGCCGACGTGGTCTGCCACTCGCTGACGAAGTACCTCGGGGGCCACTCGGACGTGGTCGGCGGGACGCTCGTGACCGACGACCCCGACCTCGACGAGCGGTTCAGCTTCTACCAGAACGCGGTCGGCGCCACGCCCGACCCTTTCGGGTGCTTTCTCGTCCTCCGGGGGATCAGGACGCTCCCCGTCCGCATGGACCGCCACTGCGCGAACGCCCGCGAACTCGCGGCCTGGCTCGACGACCGTCCGGAGGTCGAGCGCGTCTTGCTACCCCGGCCTCGAGGGCCACCCCCAGCACGACCTCGCGGCCCGCCAGCCGGGCGACTACGGCAGGATGTTCAGCTTCGAACTCGACGGTACCTTCGAGGAGCCGGCGGCGCTCGTCTCGAACACGGAGGTGTTCGCGCTCGCGGAGTCGCTGGGCGGCGTCGAGAGCCTCATCGAGCAGCCCGCGGCGATGACTCACGCGTCGATCCCCCGGGAGGAACGGCTGGCGGCCGGGCTGACCGACGGTCTCGTTCAGGTCAGCGTCGGCGTCGAGCACGTCGCCGACTTCCGGGCAGACCCCGAGCGGGCCATCGCGGCGGCGACGGAGTGACGGTCGCCGCGACCGCCGGGGTGATCCGTCTGCGGAAGAGCGGCGGTCAGTTGCCCTCCGGCGATCAAGTACCGTCGAGGGACATTCCGTTATTATCAAATAAAGTATATTTCATCGTAATCGAAACGATTATGTAGGGTGGTGCGCTACCGAGCGATCCATGAAGGGCAACACGAAGAGGTGGCTGTCGGACGCGAAATCGGCCATCGCTTCGGGCGACCCCGGAGAGATCGCCGAGCAGCTCTACTACGCCTACAGCGGGGCCTGGCTGTCGGTGACCTCCCGGCACCCGGTCGGGACTCACGTCCTCGAGCGGGACTGGGACGCACTGATCGTCCTCGACGGCTGTCGGGTCGACGCCATGCGAGAGGTGGCACCGGAGTACTCGTTCGTCGAGAACGTCGAGAGCATCTGGTCGATCGGGAGCACATCCGCGGAGTGGCACGTCCACACCTTCTCCTCGGCGTACGCCGAGGAGCTCTCGGAGACGGCGCTGATCTCGGCGAACCCGAACACTGAGGCGATTCTCATGGAGGACGACCACCCGCCGCGGTACCCGACGCCGCTGCTCTCGACGGACTGGGACGCCGTCTCCGCGGAGGACCTGGCGTACCTCGAAGTGACGCGCAACCACGACCACCCCTACAACACCATCGGCGACTCGGGCCCCTCCGCGCCGAACGTGAAGACAGTCCAGGCGCCCGACTACGTGACCGACCGCGGGATCGTCGCCGGGCGCGAGGGCTACGAGCGGCTGATCGTCCACTACTTCCAGCCCCACCGCCCGTTCATCCACGACTTCGTCACGGAGGGTCGGGACCTGACCGACGTCGAGGACGACCCCTTCAGGGCGGCGCGGGCCGGCGAGGCGACCGAGGAAGAGATCTGGCCGCTGTACCTGGACAACCTGCGGCTCGTGCTCGATTCCGTCGAGGAGCTGCTGGAGAACCTCGACGCCGAGAAGGTTGCCATCACCTCGGACCACGGCGAGCTGTTCGGGGAGTTCGGCCAGTACGGCCACATCGAGAGCATCCCCCACCCGAACCTGAAGAAGGTGCCCTGGGTCGAGACCACGGCGACCGACGAGCGGGCCAGGGAGCCCGACGAGGAGTTCTCGATGGGCGAGAAGCGCGACGTCCGCCAGCAGCTGGCCGACCTGGGCTACGTGTAGTCCGGGAGCGTCGCCGTTCCGGAGTCCGACCGCCCGCCGGTCGGTGACGAGAGGTCGGGACCGAGCGGAGCGACACGCCCGCCGAAGCAAGAGAGATCCGCGACCGGGGAGTCAGCGGCGCGCCAGTCTCCGGGTGTGAGCGCGAACTGATCGGCCCGACGCGGCGGGGCGTGCAGTACGGATTCGAGCGCCGACGGCGTTAGCCATCACCGAGTCTGGGCACCCGACGTCCTGGTTTTCCGATCGCGGGGCCTCAGTCGCGAGACCCCGGAGTGCCGACCGGCGTTCAGAACGGCGCCTCGCCGTCGAGGATCGCGGCGGGGCCGCCGACC
>PXRR01000020.1:9727-15917 GCA_003021975.1 Halobacteriales archaeon QS_5_70_17
CCTCGACGCGGTCGGCGTGCTCGGCGGTCGTGTTGACGGAGACGCTCGCGCCCGTGTCCGTCGAGAAGTAGACAGGGACGGCCCCCTTCGCGGAGGTTCCCGACGGTGAAGACGAACCGTGTCGGGGACGTGATCGCAGTCCCGATCGGCGCCGCATCTGCCGTTCGGTCAGTCAGTGGATTCCCCTCGGTATCTCTGTCGCTCGAGGATGAGACTGATCCTCTGCGTGAGCAGATCGGCGAACGCCTTTTCCGGGTGCGTGAACGGTCTGTCGCGGGGGGCGCGACTCGCGAAACAGACCGTCCCGGAGAGGTCGCCGTCGACGGCGATCTTCCCGCCGACGTAACAGCCGAATCCCCACCGCTGGTACGCCGGATCGTCGGCCCACCCCTGTTCCGGGGCGTTGGACACCCCGAGGGTGTCGTCGGATGTGATCGCCTTCCGGCAGTACGTCTCAGAGAGGTCCGTTACGGTGCCTTCCTCGACGAGTTCGGAGCCGATCACTCTGGTGATTTCGTGGCGATCCGTTCGCGTGTCGATACTCGCCATAAAGGCGTTCTGGATACCGAAATACTCGCATCCCAACTCGAGTACCCGGTCGATCTTTCGGTTGCTGCTCGTCTCTTGATCGGACGTGATCCGGTAGAGTTGCCGACGGTACTGCTCCCCGCGCCGCAGGATTCGGCGGGTTCGATACGCCTCCACTGCGTTGGTGATCCGGTTCGCCAAGACCGTGTACTGGTCGGGGGTCCCTCCCTTCTGAAGGTAGTCGGTCACGCCGAGCGAGATCGCCTCGCTGGCGATCTCCTCGCTTCCCTTCCCCGTAAAGAGGAGAAACGGGAGGTCGGGATACGCGTCGCGGACGAGATCGAGCAGTTCCAGTCCGTCCAGATTCGGCATATCGTAATCGCTGACCACGCAGTCGAATCCCGGCTCCTCGCCGAGGAGAGTGTCGAGTGCGGTCTCGGGATCAGTTTCGGTGCGGACAGCGAACGACTCGCTTTCGCGCTCGAGAAAGGCGGCGACGAGGTCAGCGAACCCCTCGTCGTCTTCGACGTGGAGAATACGCGTCTGCGGAGAAACCGGATCCGGTGGATCCTCCCCGGCGTTCCTCGAATGGCGGGACTGCGACATTGTAGAGACACTGTTCCTCGAGTTTCAAATCTTTTCCGATGAAATAATACGGGTCGAGCGAGCGGGATCACCTCCCGAAGACCCGACGAGAAGCCCTCCGCCTGTGACACGAACGCCCGTACGTCCAACGACGAACCATCTCGTTCCCGTCGGATCCTGCTCGTGAGACGTCGTTCGCCCACGCCCGGAAGCGGGTCGTGACGGGTATTTCGGCGACCCGTCGCGGAGCCTCGGTCGACGGGAACGCGTTCGCTGCCGCGACGCTCCGGAACTCGAACCGCGCGTCGCCGTCCGCGCCTCCAGTCGCTGCGACCTTCCACCCGTGGCTCCCGGCACGGGACCGACGCGCCGCTCTCCAGCGCGCCGAATCGCCGCGGTTGTCGAGTCACGATCCGGTCGCGGTTCAGAACAGCTCCTCGCCGTCGAGGATCGCGGCGGGGCCGCCGACCTCCCAGCGGCGGGTCGGGGCGTGTTCGCCGACGCACTCCTCAACGCGGTCGGCGTGCTCGGCGGTCGTGTTAACGTAGACGCTCGCGCCCGTGTCCGTCGAGAAGTAGACGGGGACGCCCTCCCCGCGCAGGTCCCGGACCGCCTCGAAGATCTCGAGGGTTGCCGGCTGCCAGTAGACCCACCCGGCGGGGCCGGTCATGGTCGTGGCCGCGAGCGACAGCGAGTCGTGCTCGGCGAGTTCGAAGACGTCCCCGAAGTCTGCCCGCCGGAGCGCGTCGCGCATCTCCGCGATCTGGCCGTGGATGTGGGCCATCCGCGCCTCGAACATGTGGCTCTCGGCGGCCTCCTCGTGGGCCGCCTCGGTTTCCTTGTACGCCGGCACCTCGCAGGCGATCACGCGGAGGTCGTCCTCGAGGGCCGTCTCGATGCGCTCGGAGCGGCAGTCCTCGTCGTTCAGGCCCGTCCGGAGGTGGGAGAACGCGCCCGTCACCGCCCGGGCCGCCGAGGACGACCCCCGGCGGGCGACCGTCGAGACCTCCGGGCGAGTCATCTCGAGGCCCGCCGCCTCGCATAGCGCCATCGCCGCCGCCGCGAACCCCGACGAGGAGGAGCCGAAGCCGATGTTCGTGGGGAACGACGACTCGCTCTCGAAGCGCACGCGGTCGTCGGTCCCCGCCAGGTCCCGGACGTGGTCGACGACCGCGAGCACGCGCTCGCGGCCCCGTCCGGTGGCCTCCTCGCCGTCGATGACGATCCGGTCGCGGTCGCGGTCGGGCTCGAAGGCGACGGTCGTCGTCGAGTTCGAGGGGGCGGTGCAGACGCTGATCGAGTCGTGGTAGGGCAGTCGGAGGTCGGGATCGCGCATCCCGTGGTACTTCACGAGCCCCTGGATGGGGTGTGCCCGGGCGGTCGCTTTCATACCCCCGGGTCCGGGGGACGGCTCTTTGCAGTTGCGTTGTTCGTTCGCGGCCGGGCGAGGCCCGCGTCGACGGAGCGGGCCCGGGGTGCCGCGACCTACGGCCAGGTGCCGCCCTGCCGGTAGGCGTCGACGACCCGCTGGATGGCGACGACGTAGGCGGCCGTCCGGAAGTTCGGGAGCCCGCGCTCCTCGTAGGCGTCGGTCAGCGCGTCGAAGGCCTCGGTGACGGTCCGCTCGAGTTCGGAGTTGACCCGCTCCTCGGTCCAGTAGAACCGCTGGCGGTTCTGCACCCACTCGAAGTACGAGACGGTGACGCCGCCGGCGTTGGCCAGGATGTCGGGGAGGACCTCGACGCCGCGCTCGGTGAGGACGTCGTCGGCGTCGGGCGTGATTGGTCCGTTGGCCGCCTCCACGATGACGTCGGCGCTGACGTCCTCGGCGACGTCGTCGTCGATGGCGTTCTCGAGGGCCGCGGGGATCAGCAGATCGACGTCCAGCGTGAGCAGGTCTTCGTTGGAGAGCTCCTCGGTAGCGTCATCGTAGCCCGTCACCGCCCCCGTCTCGTCTTTGAAGTCCTTGACCGCGGCGGCGTCGAGGCCGTCCGGGTCGTGGATCGCCCCCGAGGAGTCCGAGACGGCGACCACGGTCGCGCCGAGTTCGCGCTCCACGAGGCGGGCGGCGACCGACCCCGCGTTGCCGTACCCCTGAACGGCGACGGTCGCCCCCTCGATCTCCTCGCCGAGGTAGTCGAACGCCTCGCGGGCGGTGAGCATCGTCGACCGGCCCGTCGCCTCGACGCGGCCGGCCGACCCCCCCGAATCGGGCGCCTTCCCGGTGATGACTCCCGGTGCCGTCGTGTTCTCGAGGGTCTCGTAGGTGTCCTTGATCCAGTTCATCTCCCGCTGGCCGGTGTTGACGTCGGGCGCGGGGACGTCCCTGTCCTCGCCGATCAGCGGACGGAGTTCGGTCGCGAACGACCGGGTGAGCCGTTCGAGTTCGTCGTCGGAGTACTCCCGCGGATCGACGGCGATGCCGCCCTTCCCGCCGCCGTAGGGGATGTCGACGACGGCCGTCTTGTAGACCATCCACCCCGAGAGCGCCTTCACCTCGTCGCGGGAGACGCCGGGGTGATACCGGATGCCGCCCTTGTAGGGACCCCGATCGCCGTTGAACTGCGACCGGAAGGCGCGGAACGTCTCGAGGGATCCGTCGTCGAGTTCGACGGTGAGGTTCGTCTCGAGCACTCGCTCGGGATGTTTCAGCCGCTCGAGGACGCCGTCGTCCACGCCGAGGTACGCGGCCGCGTCGTCGACCTGCTCCTGCAGACTTTCGAACGGATTCGCCTCCTCGGACATACACTCCCTGTCGTGGATCCGTCTGTTAAGTATGTCGGAGTTAATACCGATATGTGTTCCTAATACTCTCTAAGGTACGGGGAGCTGCCGCCTACCGCTCGTTCGCCCGGTCGAGGATCCGCTGGGCCTGCGAGACCAGCGGGGCGTCGATCATCTCCCCGTCGACGCGAACGACCCCCTCGCTCTCGCGGTTCTCGACGGCGTCGATCACGCGCCGCGCCCACTCGACTCGCTCCTCGTCGGGACGGAACGCGTCGTTGATCACGGGCACCTGGGAGGGATGGACCGCGATCTTCCCGTTGTAGCCCAGATCGCGGGCGAAGGCGGCGTCCCCGCGCAGGCGATCGAGGGCGTCGATGTCGGTAACGAGCGTGTCGACGGCGTCGACGCCAGCCGTCGCGGCCGCGAGGACGACGTGCTCGCGGGCGTACAGCACCTCGGTTCCCTCCTCGGTGCGAGTGGCGCCGACGTCCGCCGAGAGGTCCTCCGCGCCGAAGAGGACGGCCGTGGTCGCGTTCGCGGTCGCGATCGACTCGGCGTGGAGGACGCCGGCGGCGGTCTCGCAGAGCGCGAACACGGGGAGGTCCGCGCCGCGTTCGGCGGCCGCCGCGGCGAGGGCGTCGACGTCGGCCCCCGACTCGGCTTTCGGCAGCATGAGGGCCTCGAGACGGGGCTCCCCGGCGAGAACCGCGTCGAGGTCAGCCTCGGACTCCCGGCCGGTGACCCGGACGACCACCTCGCAGTCGGGGTCGAACCCGGGATCGGTCAGCACGTCGGCGACCGCCTCGCGGGCCGCCGCCTTTCGGTCGGGCGCGACGGCGTCCTCCAGGTCGAAGACGACGACGTCCGCGCCGCTGTCGGGGCCCTTCCGCATGAGTTCCGGCCGGTCGCCCGGCGAGAAGAGCACGCTCCGTCGTGGCATGCCCGGGACGACGGCGCCGCCGGGGTTCAATGTATTGCCGGTCCCGGGGGGGCGGCGAACACACGTTCCCACCGGGGCTACCCGCGCGGCCGCGAACGCTCCGTCAGCGGTTCGCCACGCATGCCCCGACGAGACCACCCGCCCGCGACTGACACCCACGGACCGAACGAACCCTGCGTCAACGACGAGTACGTCCGCCGAGTCCCTCCGGGCGCGTCCGGGACCGGGACGGTCGTCGTCGGGGTCGTCCACGATCACCCGGCGAGCGTCCGCCGGGTGAAGGCGCTGGCGGCGGCGACGGACCCGGACGTCCTCGCCCTGGAACTGCCGCCGCTGGCGGTCCCCCTGCTCCGGCGGCGCGTGCGCCGCGACGGCGGACCCGTCCCGGCCGTCCGCGGCAGGGGTCGCGGCGAACCGGCGAGCGACCGCGACGAGATGGCCGCCGCCGCTGCGAGCGTCGTCGTCATGGCCCTCGACGCTGGCCTGGGCGTCGAACTACGCGTCCCCGAACAGACCGTCCCCACGGGGCGTGGCGAGGAGCATCGTCGGCGGTTGCTCGGCGCGCTGGCGGTGACCGACACCGACTCCTCGTCGCCGTTCGGGTCCTACACGCTCCCCGACGGGGCGACCGGAGACGCCGACGTCGTGGTCCGCGGCGACGACGACGGCGTCACGGTCACTTTCGGTACCGACGACCGTACCTTCGAGGAGATAACCGTCAGCCGCGAGAACCCGCTCGTCCACGGGGGGGCCGAGTCGTGAGCACGAGCACCCGCTCCCCGGACCTCCCCCTCGGACTGGGTGATGTCGACACCGTCCGGGCGGTTGCACTCGGCGGCGTCGCGCTCCTCGTCTCCGCCTACGGCTCCGTCTTCTACCACTTCATCGACGTGACGGGCGAGCCGGTGCTGTTCCTGATCGTAGCCGCTATCACGCTGGCGGCGGCGACGACACTGTCGAACTCGCTGCGACTCCGCTGGGCGGCGGTGACGGCCGCCGGACTGCTCGCGCTCGGTCTGACGCTGTACGTCATCAGCCTGCCGCGGCAGCCGCCGGTCGCCCCGCTCGTGGCCGACGCCATCGCGCTGATGACTGGCCGGTCGCTGTTGCAGGTGACCAACGTCGACCTCTGGGTGCTGGGCGTCTCGCCCGGGCCGCTGTTCCTGACGTGGTATCTCGGAATGCGGCGGCGCTACGTCGCGAGCGTGCTGGCCGGCGGCGCGGCGCTCGGCTTCCTCGTGTTGACCACCGACGCCTCGAACGTGACGACGCTACTGGGCGTCGTCGGCGGGATCGTTGCCGTCGCGGTCGGCGACATGGACCGGCGCGGCGACTCGATCGCAGCCGCCGAGCCCCTCGCGGTGTTGCTCGCGCTGCTCATCGTGCTCTCGGCGTTCGCACCAGTCGTCC
>PXRR01000021.1 GCA_003021975.1 Halobacteriales archaeon QS_5_70_17
CTACCCGGGCAACAGCATGTTCTGCACCCTCGGGAACGTCGCGGCCCACTCGCGGGTCGGTCACCTGTTCGTCGACTTCACCGACGGGCGGACGCTGCAGATCACCGGCCGGGCCGAGATCGTGTGGGACGACGACCGGGTCGCCGCGGTCGACGGTGCGGAGCGACTCGTCGAGATCACTGCCGAGCGGACCGTCGATCTCGCGGCGGGCACCCCGCTGCGGTGGTCTCTCGAGGAGCGGTCGCCGTTCAATCCGTAGCGATCCGGGTCCGCGACTCCCTTTCCGCCGTCACCCGGATCCCGGGGGTCGGAACTCGGAGAACGGCTGCCGGGAGTGCTCCCAGATCAGGTGCTCGCGTTCGATCATGACGCCGAGGTCGTCGATGGCGCACGCGAGTTCGCTGATCCGAGTCTTGTCCTCCGCGGCCACCTCGACGGGGACGTTGTACGTACTGGTCGTGAGCGTGAGGACCTCCAGGACGCCGGGGAGCTTCCGGACCTCGTCGGCGAGTTCCTCGCGTCGATTGACGCGCGTGGTACAGATGAACACGTAGTGGTGCTGGATCCCCGACGTGTCGTAGCAGACGTTCGCCTGGTGTCCCTTGATGACGCCCGACTCCTCCATCTTCCGGACGCGGTTCCGGACTGTGTTGTCCGAGACGTCCAAGTCGTCGGCGGCGTCGGTGATCGCGCGTCGGCCGTCCTCCTGGAGGCGGTGCGGGATGGCGCGGTCGATCGTGTCCAGCGATTGACCGGCTATACTCCGACTACGCGGAGATACCGAAACGATGTCGGGTTACGGCGGGGACCGCCGCGCGTCAGGGGGCGGAACCACGGCGCGGGGGCGCTTCGACGTGACGCCGGGAACTCGCCCCCCTCGCTGCGGCAAACTATGTATAGCGATATACGGTTCACGAGTTCGGTTCCGAACAGTCGAAATCTGTGACTGAACGGCGTTCCGACTACCGAAGTCGCTCCTGGAGGCCGACTTTCAGGATCGACTTGGCGATGGCGGCGCCGCCGGCGAGGGGGTCGAGTTTCGTCTCGCCGGCGCGCTCGCGGTACTCGATCGGTTCCTCGCAGACGCGGTAGCCCCGCGCGAGCGGTCGGAGCAGCAGTTCCGCCGAGAGGCCGGTGTTCTCGGTCCAGTCGATCTTCCGGACCACCTCCCGCCGGTAGGCGCGCATCCCGGTCGTCGTGTCGTGGACGCGCTCGCCCAGCAGGACGCTCGCGAGCAGCGCGAACGCGACGTTCCCGTAGCGATTGAACGCGGGCATCGCGTCGGCGCCGTAGTAGAGGCGATCGCCGCTGACCACGTCGTAGCCCTCGTTGACGTACTCCAGAAAACGGGGGAGCGCCTCCATGGGGTAGGTGTCGTCGCAGTCGGTCGTGACGATCACTGGCCGCTCGGCGGCGAGCAGCGCCTCGCGGACCGCCACGCCGTACCCCTGTGGCTCCTGTTCGATCACGCGCGCGCCGTGCTCGCGCGCGATCTCGGGGGTGCGGTCGGTCGACCCGTCGACCTCCTCGTCGTACGTCCCCATCACCACGCTCAGATCGTCGAAGGTGAACCCCTCGCTCATTACCGCTAACTGCCGCGAGCTCCGCTTTTAGGCTTACCGAAACTTCGCCGGCAGCACCGAGTATGACATGAACTTCTATTATAGATACTCTCGTCGAAGGGGGATACGGACACGATGACCGATCGAATCCGATTCGCCCCCGACGAAGAGGCCCCGGTGGTGCCCGAACTCCCCCCACGACGCGGCGGTCGCCGCCGGAGAGATCGAGGCCACCCGGTTCGTCGACCCGCCGGTCGACGCAAGCTACGCGGCGGAGCGCGGGACACGGAGGAGATCGTTCCGATGGTCCCGGACCTCACGCGGCGGACCACGGACTGAACGGTCGACGAGTGGAAACGGTTTAGTCGCCGCGCTCGCCCCGGGAGGGTATGCACGCGATCACCCGGAGCGGGTGGATCGAGGTGGTCACCGGCTGTATGTTCTCCGGGAAGACCGAGGAGCTGCTCCGCAGGCTCCGGCGCGCGGAGATCGCCGGCCAGTCGGTCGCGGTGTTCTCCCCCGACGTCGACGACCGCTACGGCGAGACCACCATCGGCGCTCACAGCGGCGGTCGCTGGGAGGCCCGGGTCGTCCCGAGCGACGGCGAGGACGTCTACGAACTCTTCGATCACCTCGACGGCGAGGAGGTCGTCGCCGTCGACGAGGCGAACTTCTTCTCGAACCACCTCGTCGACGTCTGCGAGCGGCTGGCCGGCCGCCGACGGCCGGCGCGTCATCGTCGCGGGGACCGACCAGACGTTCCGGGGAGAGCCCTTCGAGCCGCTCCCCCGCCTGGTGGCCGTCGCGGAGTACGTCGATAAGCTCCGGGCGATCTGTTCGGCCTGCGGCGAGCCGGCGACGCGCAACCAGCGGCTCGTCGACGGCGATCCCGCCCACCGCGATGACCCGACTATCGTCGTCGGCGCCGAGGAGTCCTACGAGGCGCGTTGCCGGGACTGTCACGTCCTGCGCACGGACTGAGGGGCGGGGCGGGACGCATAAGCGCCGTCGGCCGTCAGTGGGACCCATGAGTCACACACGCGGGCTCGCACGCGCGACCGCGGCCCCGGGGGCGGGAGCGTGACCCTCCAGTTGCCCAGCGAGATCGTCGTGGACCGGTTTCTCCCGACGGTCCGGGCGCACCTCGCGCGCGCGCTCGACGACCGGGGGTTCGCCCAGCGCGAGGTCGCCGACCGACTCGGCGTCTCCCAGGCGGCGGTGAGCAAGTACCTCAGCGCGACCGACCCCGGCGAGGAGCGGTTCGTCGACGATCCGCGGTTCGGGGAGACCGTCGAGCGGATCGCCGACGGCTTCGCCGAGGGGACGATGGACGACTACGAGGCGCTGGCGGAACTGCTCGCGCTCGTGCGCGCCTTCGAGGACCGGGGACCGATCTGTGTGGTCCACGAGGAGGAGATGCCCGCTCTCCGGGGGCTGGGCTGTGACCTCTGCGTTCGGGGGCGCGACGGGGCGCTCCAGGCCGAGCGGGAGGCGCTCGCTGACGTGCGCCGGGCCGTCCGCCGGTTCGCCGGCACGCCGGGGATCGTCGAGCACGTCCCCAACGTCGGCACGAACGTCGCGCGGGCGCTGCCGGACGCCGACGAGACCACCGACGTGGCGGCCGTCCCCGGTCGCCTCCACGCGATGCGGGGCCAGGTCGACGTCCCCTCGAACCCCGAGTTCGGCGCCTCGCGGCACGTCGCGACGACCGTCCTCGCCGCGGCGGCCGCCGATCCGACCCTGCGGGGGGCGGTCAATCTCGCCACCTCCGAGGCCCTGCTCGCGGCCGCCCCCGACCGGGGGTTCGACCCCGTCGAGTTCGAGGCCGGCTACGAGGACCGCGAGCGCCGCCTCCGGAGGCTGTTCGCCGATCGCGACCCCGTCCCCCGGGTCGTCTACCACGAGGGGGCCTACGGCATCGAACCGATCGCGTACGTCCTCGGGGAGACGGCCGTCGACGCCGTCGAGACGGTCCGGGACCTGATCGACGCGGCGTGAGCCTCCGGAGACCCGCAGGACTCGGCCGCGCCGGTCAGTCGTCGGCGGACTCGGGCGTGAACGTGACGCCGTCGATCTCGATCTCGTCGGGGACGCCCTCGGCGTCGTGAGTGCCGACCGGGGGGAGGTTCACCTCGGCGGCCGGCGAGGCCGACAGGTCGGTCTCGGCGTCGAGGGTCTCCATCTCGCCGCTCTCGCGGGCGTCCTGATCGATCCGCATCGAGCAGAACTCGACGCCGCACATCGAGCAGAACCGCGCCTCCTTGTAGTTGTCCCCGGGCAGCGTCTGGTCGTGGTACGCGCGGGCGCGCTCGGGGTCGAGCGCCAGTTCGAACTGGCGGCGCCAGTCGAACTCGTAGCGGGCCGTCGAGAGGGCGTCGTCCCAGTCGCGCGCGCCCGGCAGGCCGTCGGCCACGTCGGCGGCGTGAGCGGCGATCCGGTAGGCCGCGAGGCCCTCCCGGACGTCCTCGGCGTCGGGCAGGCCGAGGTGCTCCTTGGGAGTGACGTAACAGAGCATCGCCGCGCCGGCGCGGGCGGCCTCGGTCGCCCCGATGGCGCTGGTGATGTGGTCGTAGCCGGGCGCGACGTCGGTCACCAGCGGCCCGAGGACGTAGAACGGCGCGCCGTCGCAGACCGCCTGCTGGCGCTCGACGTTCCCGGCGATCTCGTCCATCGGGACGTGCCCCGGTCCCTCGACCATCACCTGCACCCCGTGGTCGCGGGCGACGCGGGTGAGTTCGCCCAGCGTCTCCAGTTCGGCGAACTGCGCCTCGTCGCTCGCGTCGGCCAGACTTCCGGGACGGAGGCCGTCGCCCAGCGAGACGGTAACGTCGTGCTCGGCGAAGACCTCGCAGATCGCCTCGAACTCGGCGTACAGGGGGTTCTGCGCCCCCCGCTCCTCCATCCACTGCGCGAGGATCGATCCGCCCCGCGAGACGATGCCGGTCGTGCGGCCGTCGGTCAGCGGGAGGTGCTCCATCAGGACGCCCGCGTGGATCGTCATGTAGTCGACGCCCTGGCGGGCCTGCTTCTCGATGACCTCCAGGAGCAGTTCGCGAGTGATCTCGGCGGGATCGCCGGCCCGCTTGACGGCCTCGTAGATCGGCACGGTACCGACGGGGACGGGCGAGTGGGCGACGTTGCGCTCCCGGATCGCGTCGAGGTCGCTGCCCGTCGAGAGGTCCATCACCGTGTCCGCGCCGTAGTGGACCGCGGCGTGGAGTTTCTCGAGTTCCGCCTCCGGACCGCCGGTCTCGTCGCTGTTGCCGATGTTAGCGTTGACCTTGGTGGCGAACTCCCGCCCGATGACCATCGGGTCGAGCGAACCGTGGGCGCGGTTGCTGGGGATCACCGCCCGCCCCTCTGCGACCTCCCTGCGGACGAACTCCGAATCGCGGTTCTCGCGCTCGGCGACGCGTTCCATCGCCGGCGTCACTTCCCCCGACCGCGCGCGCTGTAACTGGGTTCTCGCCATCGATAACTAGGTGATACTACTCCGTTATACGTCCTGCGGTGGTCGCGGCCCCCTCGTAGTGCAGACGCGACGCGGGTGCCCGTCAGGCGGCCTCCGGGGGCAAGCGGAGCACGAGGCCGATGGCCACCACGGCCGCCGCTGCCAGCAGCGGGAACGCCAGGTCGAACAGTCCCCGGTCGGCGACGGCGCCGACGAGCACCGGCCCCGCGGCCCCGCCCATGATTTAGACCGTCCGGACGAGGCCGAGGCCGCCGCCCTCGACGTCGGCCGGGAGGGCGGCGACCAGGTAGGCGTTCCCGACCGGGACGACTCCGAGGACGCTGCTCGCGAGGACGGTGAGCGCCGCCAGCGCGGGGAGACTCCCGGCGAACGGGAGGACCGCGAGGGCGACGACGGCCGCTCCGATCGCGGCCAGGAGCGTCGGTCGCGGCCCGTAGCGGTCGCTGCCCGCCCCTGCAACGGGTTGGACGACGATCCCGCTGGCGAAGAACAGCCCGTAGACGGCCGCGGCGACGTTCGGGTCGAGCCCCTTCCGCTCGACGAGGTAGGTCGGGTAGAAGCCGGTGAACCCCTGCCAGGCGAAGTGGACGAGCAGCAGCGCGCCGGTCGCCACGATGACGGGCCGACGGGTCACTCCCGAGCGGATCCGCGCCAGCGTGTGCGCCGAGAGCGCGCCGCCCGCCTCGACGGTCCGTCCTGGAACTACCCGCCAGAGACCGAGGGCGAAGACGGCGAAGAAGGGTACGGCGAGCCCGAGCCCGACCCGCCAGGCGAGCGCGGTCGCGATCAGGGTCGCGGCCACGGGGAGGACGACGTTGCCGACGTTGCCCGCCGCCATGGTGATTCCGATGGCGACCCCCTCGCGGTCCTCGTAGATGTCCGCGAGGACGGTGAACCGGGCCGTTCCGAACAGCGCCGTGCCGAAGCCGAACAGCATCGTCGCCGCGAACAGCGTCGGCGCCGTCCGCGAGAGCGCGACCGCGAGCAGCGTCACCGCCGAAAGCGCGGTGCTGGCGGTGAGGACGGCGCGGTCACCCAGTCGGTCCCGGAGGATTCCCCCCGGGAACTGCCCGAGGGCGTAGGCCGTCCACAGTGTCGTAATCAGCAGGCCCGCGGCCGTCAGCCCCAGTCCGAACTCGGCCCTCACGTAGGGCAGCAGCGTCGGGTAGGCCAGACGGACGCCCAGCGAGAAGAACCACCCCGCGGCCACGAACAGCAGGACCGGTCCCCGCCCGTCCCGACAGAGGTCCCGGAGGACTGCCCGGACGGTCCGGGTCCTGGGGACGGAGGTCATCGGTACGGCCCCCGGGCCTGCTCGCGACAGATCACGCCGGCGCTGGCGACGGCCGCGGCGCGGGAAGCGAGACGAGCGAACCGGATCGCTGGACTGGAGTTCACGACGTACCGGGAGAGGGGGATCCGGCTGCCAAGTCCTTTCCCGTCGCGGCCGCCCGTCGGGGGTTCCGTGAGCCGGTCCACCCTCCGGGCGCGAATCGCGACTCGCGGTGCTACGGAAGACTGGAACAACGCGCCCGAGAACGTACGGGCAGAGTGACGCTCACAGTCCGTGCGCGACGTTTCGGCCTCGAAACGGGCGATCGCGGAGCTCAGGAGCGGCGGGCGCGGGAAGATGCTCCTCGCCGTCGCCTTCGGTTGGTTTCTGTCGATCAGCGTCCGGATGATCTACCCGGCGCTGTTGCCGCACCTCCGCGGGGCGTACGACCTCACGCTCACGACGGCCGGGCTCCTGCTGACGGTGCTCTAGATCGCGTACGCGGTCGGGCAGCTCCCCGGCGGAATCCTCGCTGACTGGGCCGGGGAGCGCCTGCTGTTGATCGCCAGTTCCCTGCTCGCGGCGACGATGTTCGCGCTCGTCGTCGTCGCGGAGTCGGTCGTCGTCCCGTCTCTAGCGACGGCCCTGTTCGGCGCGGGAACGGCGCTGTACGGGGTCTCGCGGTTCACGATCCTGAACGAGACCCACTCCGACCAGCTCGGCACGGCGACGGGCGTAACGATGGCCGCCGGCGACCTCGGGAACGCCGTGATGCCGCCCGCCGCCGGGTTCGTCGCCGCTGCGGTGGCCTGGCAGTACGGCTTCGGAATCGCCGTCCCGCTCTTCGTGCTCGCTGCAGTCGGTCTCTGGACGACGCTCCCGAGACAGGAGCCAGCGGCGACACCGCTGAGCGAGAGCCTGGCGGACGACGTCGTTCCGACGCTGTCTCGGCCGGTCGTACTACGCGGGACCGCGCTGCTCGTACTGTGGAGCGTGATCATACAGGCGTTCACCGGGTGCTACCCGACGTACCTGGTCGACCTGAAGGGGGTCTCGGTGGGGGTCGCGACCGCGCTGTTCGGGTTCTTCTTCGCGCTCGGGATCCTGCTGAAGCCGATTGCGGGCCGGGCCTACGACAGTATGGGGGTTCGGATCCCGCTGTTGGCGATCACGAGTGCGGCCGGTCTGGCGCTCGTCGCTCTCCCGTTCGCCGGAGACGTCCCGCTGGTCGGTCTCCTGACCGTACTCGCGAGCGGCCTCCTGGGCTTCGAAACGATCCTGATCTCCGATCTCACCCGGCGGCTCCCGGACGGGACGGAGGGGACGAACCTGGGCGCCCTCCGGACGGTCTACATCTGTCTCGGCTCGCTGAGCCCGGTCCTCTTCGGAACGGTCGCCGACCGGGGGCACTTCGACGCAGCGTTCGTCGGCGTCGCCGCGCTCGCCGGCGTGGTCGTCCTCGTGGTGTTCGTCTCGATCGACTACTGATCGAGCGTCCCCTCCCCGCACGGGATCGGCCGGGCCGAGAAGGGTCGAGAACCCACGGCAGCATACCCGACTGGCGTCGATCAGAGTCCCGATGGGAGTCTGTGTCTCGGACCCGACCCCGGGACCGACGAGACGCACCCGGGCTCAGACCTCGTGCGCCAATTTGCTTCCGGGGACGAGGACTACCGGAACTGGGCGTCCCCGGTTCACGAACCGCGGCGCCGACCGGTCGTCGCCGTCCGCCACGAGCGCGGCGACACCTGTCGGTGCGCGACTCCGGGACTCTTCCCGACTGCGCCGCCACTGGGTATAGCGCCATAGGATATACGGATCCCGAATCGAACGCGAGCAGACAGCGAGCCGCCCTCGGGACCCCACCGGTTCGTCGCGACGGACCTGAAACCGGTCGGCCAGAGCCGGCGCTGGGCTACTGATTGGGCCTGGCGAAGGGGATT
>PXRR01000022.1 GCA_003021975.1 Halobacteriales archaeon QS_5_70_17
ATTGTGCAAGGTTACAGTTATATACGAAACGTACGACCTCGACTGACGAGGACCGTGACAGTGTGTCGCTACTCTGACGACGGAGGATCGAGCGTCCCGCCGAACGGGACGGACTGCGGGGTGAGTGCCCCGTGAGCGAGCGGACGCCGACGACGTGTATGCGCTGTGCGGTCGGCTGTGGTCACGTCCAGCGGGGCGTCGACGTCGGGTACGGCATCGACGGCGTGCGCGGTGACTCCGCACACCCCGTCAGCCGCGGCCTGGCGTGCAGTCGGGGGATCAGCGAGTCCGCCGACCCCGACGGCGAGTGGCTCACGCGGCCGCTGGTCCGCCGGGGCGACGACCTCGTCCCGACGACGTGGGACCTCGCGCTGGCCCGCGTCGCCGAGGAGTTCGAGGCCGCCACGGCGTCGTCGCCCCACGGGCTGGCCGTTCTGGGGAGCGGCCAGCAGACCAACGAGGCCGCTTACGCGCTGGGGAAACTCGCCCGGGGCGGGGTCGGGACGCGCAACTACGACGCCAACACGACGCTGTGCATGGCCAGTGCCGTGACCGCCTACTACGAGGCGTTCGGCGCCGACGCGCCTCCGCCGACCTACGACGACGTCCCGGAGGCCGAGCGTCACGTCGTCTGGGGGGCCAACCCGGCGGCCGCCCACCCCGTGCTCTTCCGGTGGATCCGCGAGAGCGCCGACGACGGCGGACTGATCGCCGTCGACCCGGTACGCTCGGCGACCGCCGGGGCCGCCGACCGCCACGTCGCCCCCGATCCCGGAGGCGACCTCGCGCTGGCGCGGGCGGTCCTCGCGCTGATCGTCGCCCGCGGCGACGTGGACGGCGCGTTCGTCGAGGGGGCCACCGAGAACTTCCGGGCGCTGCGCGACTCGCTGCCGGCCCCCGCCCGGGCGGCCCGCGCCGCCGGCGTCGATCCCGCCGACGTCCGGGCGCTCGCGGACGCCCTCGACGCCCCGACGCTGCTGTACTGGGGGATGGGCGTCAACCAGAGTGCCCGGGGGACCGACACTTGCCGGGCGCTGATCGACCTCTGTCTGGCCACGGGCAACCTCGGGTCGGGCAGCGGCCCGTTCTCGCTGACGGGCCAGGCCAACTCCATGGGCGCGCGGGTCTGCGCCTCGAAGGGCACCTGGCCCGGCCACCGGACGTTCGGCGACCCCGACGAGCGGGCGGTCGTCGCAGACGCCTGGAACGTCCCCGCCGGGCGACTCCCCGACGATCCGGGTCCGGGACCGGTGGGGATCGTCGAGGCCGTCGGCGACGAAGTAGAGGCAGTCTGGACGGTCGCCACGAACCCCGTCGCGAGCCTCCCCGACGCCGACCGGGTCGAAGGGCGCCTGGAGGACGCCTTCCTCGTCGTTCAGGACGCCTTCCGCAGCGAGACCGCCGAACTCGCGGACGTCGTCCTGCCCGCGGCGACCTGGGGAGAGACCTCGGGAACCGTGATGAACATGGAGCGGACGGTCTCGCGGGTTCGCCCGGCGACCGGGACGCCCCCCGGTATCCGGCAGGACCTGGAGATCGTCGCGGCCGTCGCCCGGCGGATCGCGCCGGACGCGCTCGATCCCCGGCCCGACCCGGCGGCGCTGTTCGACGAGTTCGCCGCGCTCACCGCGGGGACGACCGCCGACTGCTCGGGCATCGACTACGACCGCCTCGACGCCGACCGCGCGGTCCGCTGGCCGGCGCCCGCAGCCGACGCCGCGGGCGGCTACCGCTACCGCGTCGACGGAGGATGGGCGTTCCCTACTGCCTCCGGCCGAGCGCGGTTCTCGACCGCGGCGGGGGCCGCCGGGGACCGCGCGCTCCCCGACCCCGCCGACGACGCGTACCCGCTGACGCTCACCACGGCCCGGGTCGCCGCCGACTACAACACCGGCGTTCGGGGACGCTCGGAGGAGACCGCCGCGAACGACGCGGACGGTCGGTCGGTCGCTCGCGCCCGCGTCCACCCCGAGACGCTCGCCGAGCACCTCCCGCCGGGCGCCGAACCGCCCGCCGAGCCGCACTTCCACTCGCACCTGTGTGTCGAATCGCGCCGCGGGAGCGTTCCGGTCACGGCCGACCCCGACCCGGGCGTCCCCGTCGGCGTCGTCTGGTTGCCGATCCACCACCCCATGACCAACAGGCTCACCGTCGCCGCCACCGATCCGCGCTCCGACGAACCGAACTACAAGCAGTGTGCCGTCCGGCTGGTCGCCGCCCCGGCGGCGCCCGAGGGCGACCCGACCGCCCGGGGCTGGAAGCGGAGGCGGAGGTGATCTGAGTGGTCCGCATGACCAAATACCGGACGCTCGCGCTCGCGACGGTGGGGTTCAACTTCTCGTTTCTGATCTGGTTCTCGTTCGCGCCGTTTACCGGGCCGATGGCCGCGGAGTTCGGGCTCTCCCTGGCGGAGATCGGCGTGCTCGCGAGCGCGGCGATCTGGCTGGCGCCGTTCGGCCGGATCCTGACGGGGTGGCTCTCGGACAAGTACGGCGCGCCGACGGTGTTCGCCATCGTGCTGGCGTACGTGGGGGTCTTCTCGATGGCCTCGGCGTTCGCGCAGTCCTACGCGGTGTTTTTCGTCGAGCGGCTGATCGTCGCGACCGCGGGGATCACCTTCGTCATCGGGATCCAGCACGTCTCGGAGTGGTTCGACGAGGCGGAACTGGGCACCGCCGAGGGGATCTACGCCGGCGTCGGCAACGCCGGCGCCGCCGGCGGTGCGCTGGTCCTCCCGCGGGTGTTCGGCCCCGACTGGAGCGGGCCGCTGTTCGAGACCAACTGGCGGGCCGCCTTCTTCTACACCGGCGTCGTCGCCATCGGCCTCGCGGTCGCCTACTACACCCTCGGCGAGGCCGCCAAGAGCGAGGAGAAACGCCGGGCGACCGAGGAGACGGCCAGCTTCAAGGAGTGGGTCCACATGGCCACGCGGTACGGGACGGTCGTGCTCGCGTTGGCGTACCTGATGACCTTCGGCCTCGAGTTGTCGATGAACGGCTGGCTGGCGACCTACTACCGCGAGGCCTTCGCCACCGACGACCTCGTGGTGGCCAGCACGTTCGCGGCGACGTTCTCGATCGCGGCGGGGCTGCTGCGGCCGATCGGCGGCTACGTCAGCGACCGGCTCGCCCGGAACGAGCGAAGCGTCCTGCCGGTCTTCCAGGGGCGCTACCGCGAGCAGTGGACGTTCCTCTCGCTGTCGTTCGTCGTCGTCGCGATGGTCGTCATGACCCTCGCCGGCCTCTCCGGGGTCCTGCTGGCGGCGGTCGCGGCGGGCTTTCTGGTCGGGATGGGCTGTGCGTTCGCGGAGGGGGCGATCTTCGCGCAGGTGCCCGCGATGTTCCCGGACAGTTCGGGCGCGGTCGCGGGCGTCGTCGGCGGGATCGGCACCGTCGGCGGCATCGTCTACCCGCTGGTCTACTCGGCGACCCTCTTCCCGAACCTCCACGTCGGCTACGCCGTCGTCGCCCTCTCGATGGTGCCGATCGTCCTGCTGAACGCGTGGGTCTACCGGCCGGCGGTCGCCCGCCGGGCCCACGTCGCCGGTTTCGGCTCCTTCGAGCGGGGTGTCGAGGCGGCCGACAGTGACGACTGACCGCCCCGTCGTCCGCTCCGCGGTCGTCCTCGCGGGCGGGCGCTCGCGGCGGTTCGGCCCGGCGGACAAGGCGCTGGCCCCGATCGGCGGCCGGGCGATGGTCGCCCGGGTGGCCGATCGGGCCGGCGGCGTGGCCGACGAGGTGATCGTCAACTGCCGACCGGCCCAGCGCGACCGGATCGCGGCCGTCCTTGACGGCGACGTCCGGTTCGCCGTCGACCCGCCGGCCCGCGTCGACGGCGGCCCGGTCGCCGGCCTGCACACCGGCCTCGAGGCCGCACGGGCCCCGCTCGCGGCCGTCGTCCCCTGCGACGTCCCCCGGCTCCCGCCCGCTCTGCTGGACCTCCTGTTCGTCCGGACGCGCGACGGCGACGCGGCCGGGGCGGTGCCCGGTGACGGCGAGCGGACGCCGCTGCCGTTACCCGGCGTCTACCGGACGGCGCCGGCACTGACAGCCTGCGAGGCCGTCGGCGCCGGCGGATCGCTCCGGGCGGTCACGGACCGCCTCGACCCGCTCGTTCTCCCCCCGGCGGCGGTCCGCGGCCACGCGTCGCCGGGCGCGCTGGCGGACGTCGACAGGCCCTCCGGGCTCCCGGACGCCGGCCCCGACTGACAGCGCGGCGTCGCTGCGCCGCGCTGCCGGGGTCGCTCGCGCGCGCCGTGCCGTTTCCCCGACGCCGCTTCTCGCCGCCGCGTCGCCGACTGCCGACCGGATTTCGGGACGAACATCCAATTACCGGACGGATTTTTCGACGTCGAACGCGTTTAAAGACGCTTAGGACGGTATAACTCTGGACGCCCGTCGCTCGATGCGTTCGACATTTGGAATATTTTAACGATTACGGTTATATACTCTCGGATAGCCCCGACTAGACGTGATAGAAAACATGTTTGGGATACTTTCGCAACGAAAAGCGACCGTTCAGACGGATGAGGTGGTCGGCAGTGCCGCATAAGAAGGAAGCGTGGAAGGAGGAGTGTTACGGCGACGCCGTCCGCGGGAAGCTGCTGGAGTTCGCCGAGGACGGCTGGGACTCGATCCCGGAGGACGAGCGCGAGGAGTGGTTCTCTCGGTTCAAGTTCTGGGGGATCTTCCACCAGCGCTCGGGCCAGGAGAGCTACTTCATGATGCGGCTGACCAACGCCGACGGCGTGTTCGGCCCCGGTCAGCTGGCGGCAATCGCCGAAGTGGCCGACGAGTACGCCACCGGCCCGGCCGAGAACCCCGAGTTCGGGAACGGCTACCTCGACCTGACGACTCGCCAGTCGGTCCAGCTCCACTGGATCAACCTCGAGGACGTCCCGGCCATCTGGGAGCGCCTGGAGTCGGTCGGCGTCACGACCCGCTCGGCGGGCGGGGACACGATGCGCAACGTCACCGGCAGCCCCACGGCGGGGAAGGACGCCCGCGAGGTGATCGACACGCGGCCGCTGCTCGACCGGATTCAGGAGGGGCTGCGCGGCGACGACGCCCTCGCGAACATGCCCCGGAAGTTCAACATCAGCGTCTCCGGGATCCCGGACGGCAGCGCCCAGGACGCCATCAACGACATCGGGCTCGAACCCGCCCGCACGGGGAGAGCCGGGGAGGAGACCGTCGGGTTCAACGTCCGGGTCGGCGGCGGCCTCGGGGGCCACGAACCCCGCGTCGCCCGCCCGCTGGACGTCTTCGTCACCCGCGAGCGCGCCTACGACCTCGTCCGCGGGTTCGTCGAACTCTACCACGATCTGGGCGACCGCGACAACCGCAGCAGGAACCGCGCGCGCTTCTTCGTCGACGAGCGCGGCCCGGAGGCGATCCGGACGATCCTCCAGGAGGAGTACGTGGACTTCCCGCTCCGCACGGCCGGCGAGGACTTCCGCGAGGAGTACACGTACAACGCCGGTCGGGGCGACGCGACCGGCGACTACGTCGGCGTCCACGAGCAGTACGACGGGCTGTACTACGTCGGCCTGAACGTTCCCGTGGGGCGGCTCCCGGCGACCGACGCCGTCGCGCTGGCGGACCTCGCGGCGGAGTTCGGCTCCGGCGAAGTACGACTGACTCGCCGGCAGAACCCCCTGATCATGGACGTCCCGGAGGACGACCTCGCGGCCCTCCTCGAAGAGCCGCTGCTGGAGGACTACCCGGCCGAGCCGAACCCCTTCCAGCGCGGCGGGATGGCCTGTACGGGAACGGAGTTCTGCTCGCTGGCGCTGACCGAGACCAAAGCCCGGATGGCGCGCGTGCTCCGCTGGCTCCGGGACAACGTCGATCTGCCCGAGGACGTCGAGGAGGTGAAGATCCACTTCTCGGGGTGCACCGCCGACTGCGGACACGCCAACACCGCCGACATCGGCCTGCTGGGGATGCGCGCGCGCAAGGACGGCGAGATCGTCGAGGCGCTGGACGTCGGGGTCGGCGGCGGCCTCGGCGAGGACCCGGCCTTCGTCGACTGGATCCGCCAGCGCGTCCCCGCCGACGAGGTGCCCGGCGCGCTCCGGTCCCTGCTGGAGGCCTTCGCCGCCCACCGCGAGGACGGCCAGTCGTTCCGCGAGTGGGTCGCGGCCACGCCCGAGGAGGCGCTGGTCGACCTCTGCGAACCGGAGGAGACGGACTACGAGGACCCCTGTCTCCACGACGCCAAGCAGTCGTGGTACCCCTTCGCCGACGGGTCGACGCCGGCGCCGACAGACCCCGACGGGACCCCGCTGTCGGCCGACGACTGACACGGCCCGTGACCGCTCGCGTCCCGAACTGCTTCCGCCCGAATCAGGGACTGTTTTTATATTGTACCGGCCAAAGCGACGAAAAAGCCGGTCCGGTCGGTCGCGAAGCGGAGGAACGCATGGAAGAGGTACGTAGACACACGCTCCCGGACGCGCTCGAGACGCTCGCCGACAGATACGACGCGGTCCTCGGCGTCCGGGACCAGTTCCTCTGGAAGTGGTTCCACCTCCTGAACCCCTACTTCCGGCTCTCGTCGGTCGCCCCGGAGTACGAGTCGAAGGTCCGGGACGACAAGACGCTCCTGATGTTCTATCTCACGCTGCTCGACGACCTCATGGACCAGCGGGGGGACCGGGCGACGTTCCGGGAGGCCGCCCGGCTGCCGTTCGGGCCTCGCCGCGTCGACTTCGACGGGGAGGACGTCGACGAGCAGTGTCTCGGTCTCGCCTACGATGTCTGGGACGAGTTCGAGCGCTCGATCGAGGAGGCCCCCCGCTGCGAGGAGTTCCGCCCCCTGTTCGGGTACGACCTCCGGCAGGTGCTCTGCGGGGTGCGCTACCCCGCGGTCGTCAACGCCTACCCGCAGGCGGCGAACCTGACCGAGGCCTACGCCTACGACGCCCACAACATGGCGATGTTCGCGTTCGCGAGCGTCGATCTGATGCACTCCCCGGAGTTCGATCCGGCCGAGCTATCGTCGCTGCGCCGCTACCTCTGGACGGCCCAGCGGATGGCCCGGATCGGCAACTGGGTGACGACCTGGCGGCGGGAACTCGTCGAGGGGGACCTCAGCTCCGGCGTGCTGATCTACGCCTACGAGAACGGCCTCGTCGACGACGAGGAGCTCCGGCGGCTCCGGACGGGGCCGGACCCGGCGGTCGTCGACGCCATCAGCGAGCGCATCGAGCGCGCCGGCGTCCGGGAGACGCTCATCGAGGACTGGGACGCCTACTACGAGCGCCTCGAAGAGGCCGACCGGCTGGAGTCAGTCGACGTCGACCGCCTGCTCGACGGGATGTCCGTCGTCTTCCAGTTCCACTTCGGCAGCGAGGGACTGAAGTGAACTGACGGTCAGCGCAGGTCGGCGACGAGTTCGAGCCAGTCGAGGAGGTGGCGGGGGAGCAGGAACCGCTCGCGGACGGTCGCACGTCCCCGCTCGCCCAGCGCCTCCGCGTGGGCCGGGCCGGCGAGCAGGCGGCCGATCCGGTCGGCGGTCGCCGGGACGTCCTCCGGTGCGACCAGGTAGCCGTTCGTCCCGTCCTCGATCTGGAGGGGGATGCCCCCGACGGCCGCCCCGACGACCGGCGTCCGCTTCCAGAGGGCCTCCGAGACGGTGAGCGCGAACCCCTCCCGGAGGGACTTCTGGACGACGACGTCCGCCCGCCGCTGGAGGAGGTTGACTGCCTCGTCCGAGAGGTCGGTGAGCAGGGCGACGCCGGGATCACCGTCGGCCGCGTCCGCGACGCGCTCGAACACCGCCTCCCCCTCGGGGTCGTCGTCGGGCATCCCGCCGGCGAGCACGAGGCGGGCCTCGGGGTGGTCGTCGCGGACCCGCCGGTAGGCCTCGACGACGCCGACGGGGTCCTTCCAGGGGTCGAACCGGGAAACCTGTGCGACGAGAGGCGCGTCGAGGTCGACGTCTCCCAGGTCGGTCGCAGCGGCGGCCGACTCGTCGGCCGTCAACTCGCGGTTCTTGCTCGACAGTGGGTCGATCGAGGGGTGGATCGTCGTCGCGTCGACGCCGAACGCGTCGGCGTACTCCGGTCGGCTAACGACGACGCGGTCGACCCGGCCGACGTACTCGCCGAGGAACTCCAGGAGGCCGGGGGCGGCGTCCGTGGGGTCGATGTGACAGCGCCAGACGAACGTCGTCTCCGGGTACCGGTCGGCGAGCGGATCGATCATCGCGAGCGACTGGGGATCGTGGAGGACGACGACGTCGTAGGCCTCGGTCAGCGCCGCCGCGTTGCGGTCGGTCCACCGCAGGTACGTCTCGCGCATCTCCGGGTCGAGGGTCACGTCCTTCCCCTGGAGCCCGTTGTGGAGCGCCTTCGTCACGTCGAAGAAGGCCGGCTCCGCCTCCATCACTCGCCAGTCAGTCGGACAGCCGGCCTCGTTCGACAGCGGCACCAGCGACCGGAGGAGCTCCGCGACGCCGCCGCCGCTGGCTGTCGAGTTGACGTGCAGGACGCGTACGCCGCCCAGTTCCGCGCCGACCGACCGGACGCGCTCGCGGTGCGGGGCCGGCGTGAACTCCCCGTAGTCCGCGATCGACCGTCCCGCGGTTGGTCCA
Source organism: Halobacteriales archaeon QS_5_70_17 (assembly GCA_003021975.1). GTDB lineage: Archaea > Halobacteriota > Halobacteria > Halobacteriales > Haloarculaceae > Halomarina. The sequence continues at coordinate 8,599 of PXRR01000022.1, forward strand.
GGTTGCACCCCTCTGCATTCGCACGGCTGGGGCATAGGTGTTACCGTCGCTCGACGGCCACACCGCCCGCGCGGGGCCGTCAGGCCCGCGACGGATCGACGCGGACCTCGTGGGTGCCGTCGCGCCGGTGGGCGGCCGCCAGCCGGCCCGCCGCGAGCCGGGACGCCCGCTCCTCCCAGAGTCCGCAGTCGGTGCACCGGACGCGCCATCGCATGTTCGAATTCACATGAAATTCATAGAATTAGTACTATTTCGTTAGATCGCGATTACCCGCCGGTAGTCCCCGGCTACCGGCGTTCAGCGCCCGACCCGGACGACCAGCGTCGCCTCTCTGCGACCCCGGTCGGTGGTCACCCGGACGTCGAACGCGACCGCGAGGACGGTCGTCTCGCCCGCGCGCTCCTGGACGACGACGCCGTCGACCGCGCGGCAGTCACCGAACTGCCGCCCCGGCCCGCGCGGGCAGTTCGCCTCCGCCCACCGATCGGCCGCCGTCGCGTTGTACGCCACCGCGTAGGCGGTGCCGGCCTCGACGCGGGAGGCCTCCAGGCGCTCGACCGGGCCGGCGAGTTCGCTCCGGGTCCGCTCGACGGCTCCAGTCCGCTCCTCCCAGGGGACGCCCGTCGCGTTGGTCCCCGCCGCGTGGACGGCCCGCTCGAGGACCCGCTCGGCGTTTCCCAGCGGAGCGTCGTACTCGCCGCTGGCCCGCACGTCCGCGTGGTAGCCCAGCTGGAGGTAGGCGACGACTGCCGGCGCGAGCGCGACGGCCACCACCGCCGCCGCCGCGAGGACGAGCTGGGCACGCTCCCGGCGGCTCCGGGTCACGCGTACCACACCCGGATGGTCACGTCGCCGCCGGCCGTCGTCACCGTCGCGACGCCGACGGCGACGCCCGCCGGCTTCCGATAGCCGACGGCGCCGTGTGGCGTCTCGACGCGGTACGCGAGGTTGTCGGGGAGCAGGCGGCCGATCCGCCGTTCGAGGGCCGCCCGCTCGCGCTCGAAGCCTGCCGGCGAGCGCGCCACCTCCGCGAGCCGCGTCGTCCCGCCGTGGCGGGGCGGTTCGCCCGCGAGCACCGTCGCCGCGTCGCTCGCGTACGCCTCGAGTTGCGGCTCGCGGGTGTCCGCCTCGGGGACCCCGAGCACGAACCCCGTCGTCACCGCCAGGATGAGAACGACGCCGACGGCCGCCTCGGCGACCGACAGCGATAGCTGGCCCCGCGCGTCGTCGCGTGCGCGACCGCGGTCGGCCTCGGCGTCAGCCATCGACGGTCACCACCAGTTCCGCTTTCGTCGTTCGGGCGGGGTAGTAGGTCACCTCGACGGCCGGCGGCGGGAGCGGCCCCTCGCCCTCGAAGCGCAGCCTCGTCGTCTCGTACCGCGAGAGGGCGAGGTCGTAGCTCCCGCGCAGGCCGTCCGGGTCGTGGAGGACGACTCGCCCGTTCGCGCGGACGGTCTCGACGGTCGCCGCCGGCGGCGGGTCCAGGGTGACCGTCGCCCGGGGGCTGCGGCGGGGGAGGGTGACGCCGTCGTCGGGTACCCGGGGGAGCGTCACCGCCTGGCGCCGCTCGACCAGCACGACCCGGCGGACGGTCGTTCCGCCGGTCGGGTCGCCCCGCTCGACGACCGTCTCGCCGTCCAGCCGGATCCGGACGCTCCGGCCCTCCGCGACGGGGAACGACCGGTCGAGGGCCTCGGCGTCCAGGGCAGCGACGCGGCTCGCGTTCAGCACGTTCCGGCGGGTCGTCAGGGGGGCGTCCGCGGCGACGAGCCGCTCGGAGAGCGCGACGGCGGTCTCTCGCTCGACCGGTTCGCGCTGCGCGTCCGCGAACGCGGCGTCGGCGACCAGCAGCCCCAGTCCGGCCGCGCTCGTCACGACCAGCAGGGCGACGGCCAGCGCCGGCAAGTTGGCCTGGCCGCGCGTCCCGCTCACGGGTCTCGTCCACCTCCCTTCCCGCGGTTCTCCAGTCGAACGATCACCGCCCCGGGGGCGTCCGCCTCCGCGACGCGCACGACCGTCCGGTCCGTGCTCGTCCACTCGCCCTCGACGCGGGCGACCCGGTCGGGCAGCGCGAGCGGCGCCCGTCCGCCGACCCGGGGGTGGGGGTGGTCGAGCACCAGCGTCCGGCCGTCCGCGCGAACGCGGTACGCCGCCCCGCGGAGCGTGTCGGGGAGGTCGACCCGCGTCCTGACCCGGACGGTCCGGGCCGGCGGCGGGACCGACTGCTGGACGCGCTCGGCGGCGGTCGCCAGCGCCCGGTCGCCGACCGCGTCGCCGGCGGCGCTGCGGTACTCCGGGACGGCGCCGCCGTACAGCGCCGTCGTCAGCAGGCCGATGTAGAGGACGACAAGCCCCGCCTCGAGGGCCTTCCCGACAGCGGGGGTCGCGGCGCGGTTATCCACGGCGCACCTCCGCGTTCAGGTCGTGGACGACGAGGTGAGCGGTCCGCTCGCCGGGAAACGCCGCGACGACGCTCTCGGTGCCGTCGCCGTCGAGGTCCTGGCGGGTGACGGTTGCGCCCCGGTCCTCGAAGTACCGCTCCCAGGCCGCCGGCGTCGCCGTCTCGACGGCGACCCGGTACCTCCCGTCGCCGAGGTGCTCGCGGTCGTGGGTGACGTTCGTCGCGAGGGTGACGCGCACCTCGCTGCCGCCGACCGACGGCAGCGATCCCACTCGGGCGGCCCCGACGACGAGCACGCCGCCCTCGCCCCGCGAGGCGGTGATCGGCGGCGGTTCGACCATGCGGGCGCGGCCGGACCCGCTCCGGACGACCGCCCCCGAGAGGTAGGTCACGCGACGGTCGCCGGCCTCGAAGACCACCGCGCCGACCGACACATCGCGGGCGACGCCGTCCCCGTCGAGCACCCGGAGGTCGCGCTCGACGGTCCGCAGGCGACCGCGGGCGAACGCGACCCGACCGCGGTTAGGGCCGGTCACCTCGACCGGTTCGAGCGCGGCGTCGAGTTCGTCGGCGACGCGGGCGGCGTCGGCGCCGGCGGCGTTCTCCTCGACGACCGTGCCGACGGCCGCCGTCAGCACGCCCATCGAGACTACCGCGATCCCGAGCAGGAGCGCCACGCCGACGACGTGTGACTGGGCGCGCCCGTCGCGCCGCCCCGTTCCGGCCTCGGGCGGTCGTCCCGTCATACCATCCCCGCTCCCGCGAAGACGACGTAGCCGACGGTCGCCAGCAGCCCGGAGTGGAGCAGCGCCTCGTAGACCCCCCGGCTCGCGCTCCCGGCGAACCAGCCACAGGCCAGCATCGTCGCCTGCGCGACGACGTAGAACCGGAACCGGTCGCGCGCCGGATCGACGGCGTCGGGGTTCAGCGCCATCCCCGCCGTCGACCCGGAGACCGTCGAGAGCTGTGCGAACCCGTCGAGGACGTAGCCGTTGACCGCGACCATGATCCCGACGACCAGCAGCGCGGTCGTCCAGCCGACGGCGACGTATACGAGAAGCGACGACCGCAGCGCCTTCCGCTCGTGGTAGAGCCGCCCCACCTCGGTCTGGAGGGTTTCGAAGACGTCCTCGGCGTCGCTGCCGACGTCGAGCGCGCCCGTCACCAGCCCCATCGTCTGGGCGGCCATCGGCGTCCCGACGCGCTCGACGAACCGGTCGAGCGCCGCGGCCCGGACGTCCTCGCCGTCCCGGGTCACCAGCGAGAGGTTGAACGCGAGGTCCTCGACGTCCGCCTGGAGCGCGCCCGAGTCCACGTCGCGGGCGACCCGTTCGACGGCCTCCGCGAAGGGGCGTCCGAGGCTGACGTGCCCGGCGACCGCGTGGACGAAGTCCTTGAGTTCGCGGTCCTTGGCGTCGTCGCGGCGGGCGCGCCGGACCGCGACGGCGCCGACCGGGAGCGCGAAGGCGGCGTAGCCGAACAGCGCGACGTTGGTCGGCCGGTAGCCCAGCGCCCAGCAGCCCGCGGCGACGAGGCCCGCGAGCGGGGCACAGACCAGCGCTGCGTCGGGCGGGTTACGCGTCGCGTTGCGCGCGACCCCGCCGAGCGTCTCCGACCCGGCGTAACTGGGCGGCGCCTGGTCGGGCGGGCGCAGCGAGGCGACGAGCCACGCGGCCGCCGCGCCGACCAGCAGGACGAACCCCGCGCTGCCGTAGACCAGCAGCGCCCGCGTCGTGGTCGTCCCCAGCGGGGTAGCCACCGACGCCGACAGCCCCGGCGCGAGCACCGCCATCACCGTGAGGACGATCACCAGCAGCGCCGGGAGCACCAGCATGACGATGAACAGCTCCGCGAGCAGTTCGAGGAAGTCCGTCGCTCGCTGGCGGGTTCGGGCCTGCCGGTGGGAGAGCATCCGCGACTCCAGCCGCAGGTAGCCCGCCAGCGCGTCCTCCCCCTGGGCGGCGTGCTCGCGGAACTTCAGCAGGAACGGCGACAGCAGGTCCCGGGAGGGGGTGTCGCGGGCGACCATCCGCAGTCCCGAGTCGAGACTGCCGGTCAGCGCCGCGCGATTGAGAACCGCCCGGAGCGCGACGGCCGTCTCGCCGTAGGCGTCCTGCTCGGCGACCTTCCGGAGCATCGCCCGGTGGCCGTCGCTGCCGGCCGCCAGCGCCCGCAGGTACCGCACCGCGCCGGGCAGGGTCCGCTCGATGTTCGCCCGGCGGGCGCTCGCGACCCAGAGGAGGTAGCGGCTCCCGCCGTAGACGACGCTCCGCTTGGCCGCCGCTCCGGCTACCAGCCCCGTCCCGGCGGCGGCGTAGGTGCGGGGAACGTCCGGCGCGTCAAGCCGGTTGACGACGGGGAGGGCGTCGTGGACCAGCGCGCTCGCGGACTCGACCGCGCCGGGGGGCGCGACTAGCGCCAGGCCCGCGGTACCGAGCGTGACCGCCGCGAACGCGGCCCACGAGAGGCCGTAGACCCGCGCGAGAAAGACGTCGAAGCTCGGTCCGACGCTCGCGCCCCGGTAGCGCCGCCGGTCGCGGTCGTGGCGGGGACTGTCCGCGTGCCGGGAGAACAGCGCGTAGAGCCCCCGGTCGAACGCGCTCGCGGCGTCGATCATCGGTCGCCTCCGCCTGCACTCGTGGCCCGCGCGGTCGCGGGACCGTCCGTTCGATGCCCGGTCACTGGCGGGTATTCGACGGACTCTGCGACTTAAATTTTCGGTATTGGAGATGTTATCTACTAGACGAAAGTAATCGGCACCGTCTGCGACGTTCGCCGGGTCCAGATTCCAGTGATATCGACGCTAACAGGCGTTCGTGGCGGATTTCGCCGTGGAACCCCGCTCACTCCGAGTCGGGGGTCGCCCGGGGGCGGAGGGCGATCCGCGGGTCGTCGCCGACCAGTGGCCGGACGGTCGCCTCGACGGCGTGGGTCGCCCCGTCGTCGTCGAGCAGGCGGAAGGCGACGGTCTCCGTCGCGGTCTCGTCCGGGGTACCGCCGTCTCGCTGTTCGATCAGGTCCCGGATCGCCCCCCGGTCGTCGGGGGCGACGGCGTCGGCGAGAGCGTCGCCGGCGAGATCAGCGGCGTCCCGTCCGAGCGTCCGTTCGACCGAGGGGGAGACGGCCTCGACGGTCCCCTCGCGGTCGACGATCAGGAGGTCCCCCGCGGGCGGCGCGGTCCGGGTCCGCTGGCCGGCGGATCGCTCGGCGCGGTACTGCTCGACGGCGTTCTCGATCCTGTGGGCGAGGATCTGGTACCGCTCGCGACTGCCGCCCTTCCGGACGTAGTCGGTGACGCCCTTGCCGATCGCCTCGCTGGCGACCTCCTCGCTGCCTTTCCCGGTACAGAGGATGAAGGGGAGGTCGGGATCGACCTCCCGGATCGCCTCGAGCAGTTCGAGGCCGTCCTTCCGGGGCATGCTGTAGTCGCTGACGACGCACTCGATCTCCGGGTTCTCCTCGAGGTGAGAGAGCGCGTTCTCGGGGTCGGTCTCGACGACGATATTCAGGTGTGGCGCCTCCTGGCTCAGGAAGTCGGCGTTCAGTTCCGCGAACTCGATGTCGTCTTCGACGTGGAGGACGGTGATCGAGGTTGCCACTACCTGATCTGACGATCCCTCCACATTAGAGTTTCCGGATCGGCGACCGCCGGTAGTTTGTCCCTCCGGCCGCGAGAGGGGGCATGGCTCGCTCTCCGACCCTCGAGACGCTCGTGCTCGTGGGCGTCGTCTTCCTCCTCCAGCGGGCCGCGACGCTGGTCGGCCTCGCGGTGCCGCTGTTCGTGCTCACGCCCGCCTTCCCAGTCGCCCCGTGGACGGTCGTCACGAGCGTCTACGCCCACGCCGGTCTCGCGCACCTGCTGAGCAACGCGGTCACGCTGGCGCTGGTCGGAGTGCTCGTCGAGCAGACGACGACGCGGCTTCGCTTTCACGCCTTCTTCGTCGCGACCGGGGCGCTCTCGGGACTCGCGCAGGTGGTCCTCACGTCCGGGGGCGTACTGGGCGCCAGCGGTGCCGTCTTCGCGCTGATCGGCTACCTGCTGACGGCCAACCCGGTCTCCGCGGCGCTGTTCGACCGGGTTCGGTTGAGCCGGCGCGTCCAGACAGCCGTGTTCGCCGTCCTCGCGGCGGTCGTGACGCTGGCGACGGGCGCCCCCGGGGTGGCGCTGGTCGCTCACTTCACCGGCTTCGCCCTCGGGTTGCTCGCCGGGCGCGTCCGACTTCTGGACCCCGGCCCCCGGACCCGGACCGGGCCGGCGCCCCGGCGGTGACGCGGAAGCTTCGACCGCCGCCGAAACGTTGATAGTGTGGTAGTCACTACCACGAGATGACGGAGGTGAGGAGGCAACTGATCCACGGAACGACCTCCTCGGAAGAGCAGCACCGTTCGACGACCGACTGACCGGACCGCGGTCGTGGCGGTCCGACCCCTTCTTTCGACGCGACGGCGTAGCGTGACGTCAGTTCGGCCCGATCTGGGGCGGATAGGACTGCTTCAGCCCCGTCGAGTTGCGCGCGACGACGCGGGCCGTCGCTGCGTCGCCCCCCTCCGAGCGCTCCTCGCGGCCGGCCTCGTAGTAGAGGACGGTCATGTCCAGGCAGGCGTTGAGCAGTTCGTTCGCGGCGAACCGGTAGCGGTCCGTGCTCGGTCCTGACCCGGTCGGGTCGGCCGTGCGGAGGTGGTGTTCGACGAAGAGAACGCCGCCCGGTTTCAGCGCCCGCTTGACGTCCGGGAGGCGGTCGACCGCGCGGTAGAAACTGATCGTCACCACGTCGTAGACCGACCCGGGGAACTCGTGGCTCGACGCGTCGGTCTGGATCCACTCGGTCGCGTCGGCGACCCCGCGCCGCCGGGCGTTCTCGCGGGCGATGGTCAACCCCTCGCGGGACCTGTCGAGGCCGTCGACGCGGTAGCCGCGCTCGGCGAGGAAGACCGCGTTGCGGCCCGTCCCCGTCGCCACGTCGAGCGCGCGCCCGTCCGGGAACGTCTCGACGGCGCGTTCGAGCAGCGCCGATGGGTCCGGATCCCGCGGGTACGCGCCCGTCCGGAACCGCTCGTCCCAGGTCGTCATACCGGGTCGAGGGGCGGCGCGCACGTAAGCGTGGGCCTCCCGCTTCCCGCAGAGGAGTTTCCGTATACGTATAGTGCAACAGAAATAATACGGAGTAGAGGAGATTACGACCCCGGCGCCCCGACTCATGGACGAACTACAGGACTACACGCTCCCCGAGGACCTGGCGGCCCTCGCCGACGAGTACGACGCGGCGGTCGGCCACCGCGACCAGTTCCTCTGGAAGTGGTTCCACTACCTGAATCCCTACTTTCGGCTGTCGACCGTCGAGGAACGGTACGAGTCGAAGGTCCAGAAGGACAAGACGTGCCTGACGTTCTACGTGACCCTGCTGGACGATCTGGTCGACGAGCACAACGACCGGATCACGTTCCAGGAGGCCGCGAAGGTCCCGTTCGACGCCCGCCGGGTCGACGAGGGGCGAGCCGGCGTCGACGGAGAGTGGCTCGCTTTCGCTCGGCGGATCTGGGAGGAGGTCGAGGAGTCGCTCCGGATGGCTCCCCGGTTCCGGGAGTTCCGGGACCTCGCCGAGTACGACCTCCGGCAGACGCTGAACGCCGTCCGGTACGCCTACATCGTCAACAACCACCCATACGTGGCCAACATGACCGAAGCGTACGCGTACAGTTCCCACAACATGGTCCTGCTCGCCTTCGCGGACATCGACCTGATGCACTCTCGACAGTTCAACCGCGAGGAACTCGGCACGCTCCGGCGGATCCTCTGGACGGCCCAGAAGATGGCGCGCATCGGCAACTGGGTGAGCACGTGGAAACGCGAGCTACTGGAGGGGGACTTCAGCTCCGGCGTGCTCGTCTACGCCTACGAGAACGGCGTCGTCTCGGATGACGATCTGCGACAGCTCTGGACGAACCCGACTGCCGACGTCGTCGAGTCGGTGACCGAGCGCGTCGAGCGCGAGGACGTCCGGGAGACGCTTCTCGACCAGTGGCAGCGCTACTACGACGAGATCGAACGCGCTCCCGACATGGACTCCGTCGACGTCGACGGCCTGTTGGTGGGGATGGAGAAGGTGATGGAGTTCCACCTCGACAGCGAGGGGATGAAGTGATCGCCCGTCCGGATCGTCCTCTTCTCGACCCCCGGGGCCGCGCCCGGCGCCCGGTCTCGCGGTATCCGAGGCCGGGCGGAGCCGCCTCCCTCCGTCGCACGGTCACTTCATCCGGATGGGTGGGTACTCGTCGACGTACTCTACGAGTCGGAGTCCTCCGACGTCCCCGGTGATGCCCTTCTCCAGACGGATGTACTGGAGGCCGTTTTCGTCCAGCCAGGTGCTGATGACCCACGAGGCCGCGTCGATGTAGAACTCCGCCATCCTCGAGGTCATCACGTTGGGATTGTGCACGTCGAGGAGGATGTCGTCGGGTCCGAGAAACCGCGACTGGAGCCAGTAGCGGATCCGCCGGACCTTCCGTTCGTTCAGTACGTGTACTTTCGCCTCGGTGTTCAGCGCGAGCAAGAGCCCGTCGCCGGCGCTCGTCTCCCGGACCGCCCGGAGCTGGTCTTCCATTTCCGTGTCGTCGGCTCGGAGGTCGTAGACGTTCTCGTAGTTCTCCCAGGCGCCGAACGCGTCGAGCACGAACAGCCGGTTGGACTCCAGTAGCTCTTGGACGTCGTCGAAGTTCACGACGGTGTTGGCGACGAGCGTATCGACCCGCCGGGGAGAGGTGTTCACGCGGGGGAGCAACACCAGATCCATGTCTCTGGTGAATGCGCTGCTAGCGGCCGTAAACAGCAGCGTGTCGATGTTCGCCTTCCCGTCGTGTTCGAGGACGACGCTGTCCCCTCGCGGGAACCCGCCGCTCAGGAGGGCATCGAACGCCTCGATGCCGGTCGTGAGTCGCTTCTGGTCTACCGCTCCGGGCGGGAGGGCGCGACGGAACGGGATCACCTCCACGCCGCCGTCACCGAACGTGACTTCGTAGCTGCGGGTGTCGTGGTCGATCCCGCGCATCTTCATCACGTCGATGAAGCGGCGGTACTCGCCGCCCTTGCGTTCGCGCCATAGCCGGACGACGCCGTGGACGTTGTACTGCAGCGGATCCACGACCGACAGCTGGCCGCCGTCGTCGTCGTGGTTCCCTTCGGCGACGAGCAGCGCGGTCGCCTCGAACTCGTCGCTGACCAGTCGGATGAGGTCGAGTACGGCGCGACGGAACACGTCGTAGTCGTCGGCCATCACCCGCAACCCGGAGACGCTGTCGACGACGACGCGGTCGGCCGGCGCGTACCGCCCGAGCAACTGCGTGACGTACTTGCCGGAGAACGGCGCGGAGTACCCCTCGCCGATTAGCTGGTCGCCCTCCAGGGTCTCGATGGTAAGCTGTTCTTCCTCCGCGTCCAGCGTATAACCGGGGCGAGCGTGGATCGACGTGATAGTTAGGTCGTCGTGGTCGAGGTCGAAGTCGTAGGGAGCGAAGCTGTCCCGGAGTTCCGCGGGCGTCTGCTCGGTGGAGACGAACAGGCACTCCTCCCCCTGGCGGATCCCCTCCTGTAGAAACTGCATCGAGAGCGTGCTCTTCCCCGTTCCGGGACCGCCCGTCACCAGCACCGAGCGGTTCCGCGGGAATCCACCGTCTAAGACCTGGTCCAGCGTCGCGCACCCGGTCGCCACGACCGCTCGATCGGTATCCATGTTCCTAGAAGTTTCTCAGTTGTTCGACTTAATATTAATTTAAGATTTAGATGATAATTTACATGGAGGCCGGCGTCAAGTCGGTTCAGACTGTCGGCTGTCCTGAGTCGAGCGATTCGGCAGCCGGGACGCCGAACTTCTCCGGGCAGCCGACGGTATCAATCGTCCCCGGTCCGGACCTGCGGGCCGCGGGGTCGCCCGTCGCTGGCTCGCTCGACGGTGGCCGCCTCGTCGGCCCGGAGATCCGCGAGGAACGCGAACAACTCGTCGGCGTCGTCGACGCCCTCGCGGACCAGGTACTCGACGTACCGGTGCTTCCGGTGGAACTCCCGCTCGACGGCCTCGACCGATCGGTCGGTCCGGTCGGCGATCCGCGCGAACGCGCGGACGCCAGCCGCCTCGCCCGTCGCCTCGCGGGCGGCGGTCGCCGGTCCGTCCGAGAGCGCGGGGTGGTCGTAGGCGAACCGGAAGCCGCCGTCCGCGGTCCGCTCGCAGACGGTGTTGTACCGGACGGTCGTGGCCTCGCGGTCGACGCTCTCGCCGCCATCCTCGACGAGTTCGATCGCCTCCCCGACGTACCGCTCGCCGTCGACGCGTCTGGGGAAGACCACGAGGTCGATCTCCCGCAGGAGGTGGGGCGGCAGGCCCTGCTCGACGACGCGGTTGACGAGCGTCTCGACGTCCTCGGCGTGGGTGGTCCCGAGGACGCCGTGGCCCGTCGAGAGCACCTCGCCGAAGGTCTCGAAGCTCTCGGGGGTGTTGATCTCCGCGATCACCTCGGTGTCCGGATTCAGGTAGTTGGTCTCGGTCATGAGGTCGGCCATGGTGACCCGCTTGTAGTCGCTCTCGTGGTCTCGCGTGGTCAGCGAAACGCCCGTCTCGTGGGGGAGGCGCACCTCGCGGGAGCCCTCGTCGATGCTCACCGGTCGCTCGTCGTACGGCAGGAAGGGGAGGTGGGCGTTCATCAGCGTCGTCTTCCCGACGCCGGTGGGACCGGCGAACAGGACGACCGCGTGGTGCTCGTACAGCAGCCACAGCAGCGCCACGAGTTCGGTCGGGAGGCTGCCGCCGTCGGCCAGGTCGACGGGAGTCAGCGGGTCCGCGGCCTGCTTGCGGATCGAGATGTGGGGCCCGCCCTCGCTGATCGTCGGCAGCGCGACCGCACACCGGATCGTCTCGTCGATCCCCGCCGGTTGGAGGTTCACCTTCGCGCTGGGGGTGCTGGCGTTGACCTCGACGCCGTCGGCGGCCGCCAACTGGGTGACGACGTTGACGAACTCCGTCTCGTCGTCGAAGGTCAAGTTCGTGGGCACCCGATCGCCCACCGCCCGGGGGACGACCTTCACGCGCTCGCCGACGCGGTTGGCCTCGACGTCCTCCAGCCGCGGATCACGGATCGGCACGGTCAGCTTCCCGTAGCCGACGTAGTCCCGGAGGACGTAGTAGACGAGGTCGTCGAGGCGGGCGGGCGCGTAGCGGCCTCCGACCGGCGGCACGGCGAGGTCGTAGGCGGCGAGCGCCGACCGGACCCGGTAGCGGGCGGCGTCGATCCACGCGCGGGTGTCGTCGGCGGTGAGCCGGCGCTCCAGCAGCGCCTCGGCGCGCTCCCGGACGAACCGCGCCCGGCCCTCCCGGTCGACGACGCCGTCGACGCGGGCCTCCCAGACGCGCTCCTTGCACTCCTCGATCAGCGCCTCGTCGCCCGGCAGCAGGTCGGGTTCCCGGACGGCGTACTTCGTCGCGAACGGGTCCTCGCCGATGAGGTGCTCGCGGTAGACGACCACCGGGACGTCGAACTCCAGAAACGGGACCGTGTAGCGGGCGAGGCGCTCGCTGGCGAACCGGTCGAGGTGGGTCGTGTCCGTGACGCCGGTGCGCGCCGGCGCGAAGTCCGCCGTGTGGACGACGACCTCCTCGCCGCCCTCGACCGCGCGGGTCTCGGCGACCTCGATGGCGTCGTCGAGCGCGTGCGGGGTCAGTTCGCCGAGACAGCGCACCGCGGCCAGCGCGTGGTAGTCCAGTCGGCGCCGAGTCGCCGGCGAGACGTCGGTCAGGCGGTCGACGGCCCGCTCGTACTTGGCGTCGAAGCCGGCGGCCATCCGCTCGCGGGCGCCCTCTCTGGTCAGCGGGGGTTCGACGCTCGCCGCCGAGAAGTACTCCCGGACCCGCTCCAGGGCCGCCCGGCCCGCCGCCGACAGCGACGGCTCGCGGCTCTCGTACTCGAAGCCCTCCGGGGTTCCCCGGACCGTGACGACGACGCCTCCGTGGACCGCCTCCTGTCGGCGCACTTCGGGCGCGTACCACGCGTCCGGGTCGTCGGGCGGTAACGGCGGCGGGACGGTCGTCCCGTCGGTAGCGGCCATGGCCGCCGTTGATTCTTACAACGATTTATAGATTTGGATGAAATAGAACAAAAGAGGAATGCCGAAGCAGGGTTCGGCGGCCCGCTCAGCGGTAGTCGCGGCGGGTGACTCGCCGGAGGCCCCCGCGACGGCGCAGCAGGGTGGTGAGGAACCGCTCGACCCGGCCAGGCGTGATCGACAGGGGAGGCATCGCGGGCAGGTAGTTCTCGGGTCGCGTCGTCTCGACGGTGTTCTCTCGTGACACTCTCATGTATAGGTCTAATATCCGGAACGATTTAAGGATTTTGAACCTACGTCGCCGAATCACCACTAATGTTAATCATTGAGTCGGGTTCACACGGGAAAGGCGGTAAATCTGAGGGCGAAACGGTCAACGATCGTAGGTCGACGATCGGTCACTCGGTCGTCTTCCGCTCCTGATCGGGGTGCTCCGAGACGAACACGTTAGTGTTGTCGGGGACGTCCTCGGTGACCCAGGAGTTCGCGCCGATGCTCACGTGGTCGCCGATGGCGATGGCACCGAGGACTTTGGTTCCGGCGCCGATCACGACGTGGTCGCCGATGTCCGGGTGGCGCTTATAGCCTTTCTTGAGAGCGTTGCGCTCGTCTTCCGCCTCCTCGAAGTGGAGCGCGCCCAGCGTGACGTCCTGGTAGATCCGCGCCCAGTCGCCGATCCTCACGGTTTCGCCGATGACGACCCCGGTCCCGTGGTCGATGAAGAAGTACTCGCCGATCTCGGCCCCGGGGTGGATGTCGATCCCCGTGTCGGTCTTCGCGGCCTCGGTGAGCTCCCTGGCGTACTCGGTCGCGCCGGCCTCGTAGAGGCGGTGGGCCACCCGCTGGACCATGATGGCCTGGAACCCTGGATACGACCGGACGATCTCCATGTGCGTTCGGGCCGCGGGGTCGCCCTTGTAGGCGGCCGTGACGTCGTTCTTCAGGAGCGCCCGGATCTCCGGGAGCTGGTCCAGCACGCGACCGGCGGTCCCGGCCGGGTCCTCGTCGTCGTCGGCGTACGGACGGATCCCCGCCCGGAAGAGGCCGCCCAGTTCGTCGAGCTGATCCAGCACCCGGGCGCCGTCCCGGGTCAGGCCCCCGGCGTTCCAGCACCGCGGGAAGAACAGGCGCTTCAGGACGTTCACCTCCACGAGCCTGTGGTCCCGACGTGGGAACTCCATGGACGCCCGGGTCGGGAACGGTGCCTCGTCGGCTCCGTATGCCTCCACGAGTTCTCTGTGTGCGTCGCCCGTGTAATTGTATCCCATAGGTAACCCTGTCGGTACTCGCTCTTAGGGCTGACTGCGACGCGCGATCGAGCGACCCGTGCCGTGTGCTACCTCGAGACAAGACATAAGCACCCGTGCCGTCTACGGAGGACCGTAATGGCAACCCTGGAGCGGCCGGAGTTCGAGACCGACGCGCAAAAGCGGATCTACCAGTACGTCGAGCGCCACGGGACGGCGGCCCGTCACACCGTCCGGGAGGTCGTCTCGCTGCCGCCCGACCGATTTCGCGAGCAGCTCGCGGAGCTGACGACCAAGGGGTATCTCGAGGAGGACGGCGGAACGGTTCGGCTGGAGCATCCGCCCGGCGCGCCACGACGACTTCGAGGGACTGATCGGCGCGATCCGTGACGCCACCGAGGACGAGGCCTACGTCGTCGCCGAGACCGTCGCCGAGCAACTGCTCTACGAGGACACCGTCACCCGACACAACGCCGTCGAGTCGCGGGTGTTCTTCGTGGCCGCGGTCGACGACGAGATCGTCGGCTGGACCCATCTCGACGTCCCCCAACAGGAGGAGTTGCAGGGCACCGCCCAGCTGACCGTCGGCGTGAAACACGGCTACCGGGGCCGCGGGATCGGGAGCCGGCTCCTCGAGCGCGGGCTGGACTGGGCGGAGGCCAACGGCTACCGGAAGGTGTACAACAGCGTCCCGGCGATCAACGACGAGGCGCTTGCCTTCCTCGAGCGCCACGACTGGGACACCCAGGCCATCCGGCGAGAGCACTACGCCATCGGCGACCGGGTCGTCGACGAAGTGATGATGGCCTACCGGTTCTGACCGCCGAACGGCCTCCCGGGCCCGCCCCCGTCCCCGTCCTCCGCCGATCGACGCGATGGGGCCTCCGGGCGTCCCGAGGCCCGCGTCCTCCGGCGGCTGCGGCTGCTGCAACCCGTCGCTCCTGTCAGTTCCGTCGGGAAATAATTTAAGACGATACTCGCGTCTCTCCGAGTGAAATGCAAACACACGTCAAGGAAGCGGCGACGACGGTCGCCACGTTCCTCGCGCTCGTCGGCGCGGTCCACGGGGGGATCTGGTTCAGCCTGTTCGGGGTCCCGGACGTGACGGTGTTGAACTGGCCGTTTCACTACTTCTGGCTCGCCGTGGGCGCCTGGGTTGCCATCATGGCTGTCTACGGAGTCTACCACCGAATCGTCGACGGGATCGAACGCGAGAAGCGGGAACTCGCGGCGGCCCACGAGGAGCGCGACCGCGATCGCGGCGCGGTCGCCGAGCGATCCACTCCCGGAGGTGAGGAGTGATGCTCGCCGCGGCACTCCAGGGAGGATTCCAGGAAACCTTCGACCGGATCGCCATCCCCGTCGCAATCATCGTCGCGCTGTTCGTCGTCTACTACGGGATCAGTTACTACTTCAAGAACCGCGTCACCGACACCGGCGACCTCTACCTCGCCGATCAGTCGATCGGCTCGTTCGTCAACGGCTGTGCGATGGCCGCCACCTGGGAGAGCCTCGCGACGTTCCTGGGCGTGATCGCGCTGATCGTCAGCCTCCAGTTGCCGTTCGTCGCGATGTGGACGAACTTCCTGCTGTCGATCCCGCTGATCGTGTTGCTCTACGGCCAGACGCTCCGACGGCTCGGGTCGTACACGCCCGCGACGTTCTGCAAGGAGCGCTACGGCGACCGCATGGCCGTCGTGATGTCGCTCCTGATCGTGCTCGTGATGGTGATGTACGCGATCGGCCAGTTCATCGGGCTGGCGAAGATCACCAACGTGCTGTTCGGCTGGCCGTTCGAACTCTCGCTGTTCGTCATCGCGGCGATCGTCGTCGGCTACGTGATCCTCGGGGGGATGTACGGCGTCTCGTACAACTCCGCGCTCCAGTTCTGGGTCATGTTCACCGCGATGTTCGTTCCGCTGATGTTCATCCTGCGGGACCTGGGGGCCGCGGGCTGGTGGTTTCCGCCGCTGGGCTACAGCGACCTCACCGGGCAGATGCAGCAAGCCTACCCCGACTTCTTCGATCTGACCTTCGGCCTGAAGTGGTACGTCGCGCTGTTTCTCGGAATGGCGCTGGGACCGATCGGCCTTCCGCACCTCGCCCAGCGGGTGTTCACGAGCAACAGCGTCCGCGAGGGACGGCTCTCGGTGTTCTGGTTCGTCGTCGTCACCGGGCTGCTGTTCACGACCGCCTACGCCGTCGGGTTCGCGGGCGTCATCTGGACCCAGCAACAGGGGATCCAGATTCCCGAGGCCGACCTCGACAAGATGATCTTCTTCCTGAACTTCGCCTTCAACGGCAACGCCATCACGGGCTACGTGGTCGCCGGCGCCATTGCCGGCGCGCTGTCGACGGTCAGCGGCCACATGATGGCGATCAGCGCGGCGGTCGCGGAGGACCTCGTCGGGGTGTTCAAACCGGACCTCTCCGAGGACCGGAAGACGCGACTCGGTTTCGCCACGATCGCCGGCGCGGGGCTGCTGATCGCGCTGGTCGCGCTCGACCCGCCGCCGTTTCTCGTCGTCAGCATCCTCTGGGCGTTCTCGATCACTGCGGCCGCGATCACCCCCGTGCTCGTGCTCGGGGTCTGGTCGAGCCGCATCAACGAGTACGGCGCGCTGGCGGCGAGTCTCGTCTCCGTCGTCCTCGTCGTCGTGGTCTCGCCCCACGTCCTCCCCGGGATCACCATCGGACCGGGCGGGATCACCTCCGCGATCGGGCTCGACGCCGCCTTCGTGGCCGTGCCGCTGTCGGTGATTCTGCTGGTTTCGGTATCGCTGCTCGCCGAACGGCTCGGTCTCGCCGGTGTCGACCGCCAGGCCAACCAGCGGCTGATCAACGAGATGCACGGCTACCCGGAGGACGGCCGCGAGCGGTTCGCCAGCGCGTGGCCGCTGGTGGTCCTCGCCGTCCTCTCGGTTCCGATCCTCTGGTGGGGGTTGCTCCCCTGGTGACGGACAGAACAGTTAACACTCCGATACCGACACATCCATACACCATGTCCGATTCCGACGCCGGCGCACCGACCTTCGACCCGGAGCGAGTCACGACCGTCACCGTCGACTCCTACGGCACGCTCGTCGACACCGACGCCGTCGAGGCCCGCCTCGCCGACCACGTCGACGAGCCCGAACCCGTCTCGAAGCTCTGGCGGTCGCGCTCGCTGATGTACACGATGGTCGGCAACTTCATCGGCTACTACCAGCCGTTCTACGAGATGAACCGCGCCGCGCTCCGGTACGCCCTCGACGCCCACGACGAGGACGTCTCGGCCGACGAGTGCGACGAGATCCTGGCGACCTACCACGAACTCGACGTCTTCGAGGACGTCCGGGACGGCATCGAACGGCTCCTCGACGGGGGCTACGAGGTCTACGTCGTCTCGAACGGCAACCCCGACATGCTCGCCTCGATGGTCTCCCAGGCGGAGATCGAGGCCCTCGTCGCGGACACGATCAGCGCCGACGAGATCCAGACGTTCAAGCCCCACCCGTCGATCTACCGCTACGCCGCCGGCCGGACGGGCACGCCCATCGAGGAGATCGTCCACGTCGCCGGCCCGGCCTTCGACGTCCTCGGGGCGATGCACGCCGGGATGCAGGGCGCCTGGATCGACCGCGATGCGGGGCCCTGGGAGTCGTTCGCCGGGATCCACCCCGACGTCACGATCAGTTCGTTCCACGACCTCGCGGAAGCCCTCGGGGTCTGAACGGCCCGGCGGCCCCGAGAGGCCGGATACTTCCCGTCGGCGTCCGTCCGTCCCGTATGACCGATATCGACGGCGAGGCCGACGGGAACGGGAGCGCCGACTCGAGTGCGAACGCGAGCGCGGAACCGGGCACCGACGGCGCGCGCAACGTCCTCGGACTCCCACTGGAGCCGTGTAGCCGCGACCCCGTCACCGGCGCGCTGCGGGACGGTCACTGCCGCACGCTCGTCCGGGACCCCGGACGCCACGAGGTCTGTGCCGTGATGACCGAGGAGTTCCTCCGGTACAGTAAGCTCCAGGGCAACGACCTGCTCACGCCCCGCCCGGAGCTGAACTTCCCGGGGCTGGAGCCGGGCGACCGGTGGTGCGTCTGCCTCCCTCGGTGGGTCGAGGCGCTGGAGGACGACGCCGCCCCGCCCGTGGTGCTTGAGGCGACCAACGAGGCCGTCCTCGACGAGGTGTCGCTGACGACGCTCAACGCCCACGAGTACGATCCCGAAGCCCACGGGTAGCGCAGTCGCGGCCTCGGCCGCGAGTCGCGGGCGACCGGGCCGCCTCGGTCCCGCCTACCCCCGCTGGCGCTCGCGGGCGAGCGCCAGCGACCAGAAGAAGGCGTAGTACGCCGCCACGCCGGCGAGCATGAACAGGTAGTACGCCCACTGCGGTCCCCGGAGGACCTCGAACAGCAGCGTGACGCCGGTCACCCAGACGAGGGCGAACGCCAGGTCGACGATCATCCCCGATCGGTTGTCGGCGACGTGCTCGCGGAGCCGGTCGGCGAGGTCCGAACTCACCGCCGGCCCTCCCGCGTGCCGTCGAGGGCCAGAGCGAGGGCGCTGCCCCCGGCCCCGGTTTCGGGCCGATCACGGCCTCGAGCCCGGGGTCCGCGGTCGGTCGCCGCCGCGCGCGGGTGGCCGGCCATGGCGATCAGTCGGAGCGCTCGCCGCTGTCGACGCTGTCGGCCCGCGCGTCGACGACGAGGACGGGCCGCCGGGTCGTCCGGAGGACCCGCTCGGTGATGCTGCCGAGCAGCGCGCGTCTGACGCCCGAGCGCCCGTGGCTCCCCATCACCACGAGGTCGGCGCCGTGGTCGTCGGCGTAGTCGGCGACGATCCGGTGGGGAACGCCGACGGCGGTGTGTTCGATCACCTCGACACCGCGGGCGGCGCCCGCCTCTGCGATGCGTCCGGTCGCGGCCTCCGCGCGCTCCCGGAGTTCGTCCATCTCGCCGAGCCTGCCGGCGCGGAGCCGGTCGACCTGCTCGGTGCCGAGACCGACCTCCACCGCGTCGACGTCGACGACGTACAGCGCGTGGACGGTCGCGCCGTCGCGCTCGGCGAGGTCCAGCGCGTGGTCGACTGCCGCCTCAGCGACGTCGCTTCCGTCAGTCGGAACGAGGATGCGCTCGTACATGGTCAGTCGTCGGCGGGGGTCTCACTGCCTTCCTTCGACGCGACGGCCTCGGCGGCGGTCGTGTCACCCATCGGCTCGGGGCTGTGACACTGCCGGACGAGCTTCTTGGTCTGCAGGTCCGGCTCCTCGGTGACCAGCGAGACGCCGATGGTGACCGCGAACACGATCGGCGTGGCGATCAGCGCCGACCCGATCGCGGGCATCCACTGGGCCAGCACTGGAACGAGTGGCCCCTCGACGCCGCTCACGTAGTTCGGGAAGACCTCGTTGATCATCGGGATCGACCAGAGGACGAGCCCGGTGATCATGCCGCTCAGCGCGCCCTCGCGGTTGGTGTTCTCCCACCAGAGCCCGAGGAAGAACATCGGGAAGAGCACGGCGCCGGCCAGCGAGAACGCGTACGCGGTGAGCGCCGCGATCGGTGCGGCCGGGTCCAGCGCGGCCAGCGTCGTGATGACGCCCAGCAGGACGATGCTCAGGCGACCGACCAGCACCTGCTGGCGCTGGGTCGCATCGGGGTTGATGATGTTGGTGTAGATGTCGTGGGAGATAGCGGACGAGCCGGCGATGAACAGGCCGGCGACCGTCGCGATGGCAGCGGCGATGCCGCCC
>PXRR01000023.1 GCA_003021975.1 Halobacteriales archaeon QS_5_70_17
CGCTAATATCCCACCCGTGCGCGTCCACGATCTGTCTGACGATCCGCGACCCGCATCCGGTCCCGTCCTCGGCAGTCGTGTACCCGACATCGAACACACGCTGGTAGCCCGCTGGGGGGATCCCGGGCCCATCGTCCGCGACGGCGAATCCGTTCGCCATCGGTTCAACTCGAACGGTGACATCCGGTCCGCCGTGTTCGATAGCGTTCCGGAAGAGGTTCTCCAGCAGTTGCTGCAGTCGGTCGGGTCTGCTTCGATTACCGGTGAGTCTTCACCTAGGTCAGCCGCGGTCCGTAGCTCTGGCCTGTTCATATCGGACGCGATAATCCTCAAAGCACTGCTGACTACGTCACGCAGTTCCACGGGACACGTGCTGCTCAGATCGTCGCCTTCGTGGGCGAAAAACAGCACGTCGTCGACGATTCACTTCATGCGGGTAAGCGTCTTCTGCGCCGCATCCAGATGCTCGCTGGTACAGTCCTCGGACGCGAGTTCGAGCCGGCCGCTGGCCGTACTCAGCGGTGTCCGGAGATCGTGACTGACGACGCTGGTGAACTCGTCGAGACGGGAGTTGGTCGTCTCTAGCTGTTCGATATTCCGTCTGAGTTCTTGACGAGTTCGGTTACGTCGGACCGCTTCGAGGCCGAGCCCGAGTCCCATGATTCCGGCAACGATAGCGACGAACGTCGCCTGGAACAGGACCGCTTCCGCCCCGAGCGTCGCTTCGGAACTCAGGTACTGATGAAACGCATAGCCACCGGACGCAATTCCACCGAGTAAATACGCCGCCCCAGTCCGGACACCGATGAGGGTCTGCTCGCGCGGCGTCTCAGCAGTGGCGAGAACAGCATACCCGATCCCGCCGAACACGAGCGCAAAGGCGAACGGCACCAACTGCCGGAGGACTGTCGGAAGGAGTGGAGCTCGATCCCGTGACCGAGAATACTACCGTTACGGGGCAAATCGAGGCAGGCGTTCTCAGCGCTCCGAGAGCGGAGTAGAATCAGATGACGGCGGAGGAATGGAGGTCCAGGTGCGAGAACTGGACCTCGGTCGCTCGCTACGCTCGCTCCCCGATTCGATTCTCGGTCAGACGACACGCTCCTCGCGTTCGCTCGGGGCGAGAAGGTCCAGGTGCGAGAATCGAACCCGCGTCTCAGCCTCCACAAGGCTGAAGGATAGTCCACTACCCCAACCCGGACACGCCCATACGTACCCTCCCGAGTTTTGATATACGTTACGGCTCGGCCGGATCCGTGGCAGTGCGCCGCACCCGCGGGAGTTTTACCGCGCGGGCGCCTCCCACCGACAACGTGGCCGTCACCGACAAGATCTATCTGAAGAACCACCGCCAGATCGCCTCCCAGCTAGAGACGAACATCCCCAAGGGAGCGTTCAAGGGGGCGACCCTCGACATCCTCTATCAGGGCGAGGGGCTCGCGAACCTCGACGACGCGACCCGCGAGCGCGTCCTCGACTTCGCGGAGGACTTCATGGACTGCGACTGCGAGTCCAACCCCCACTGCGGTCACCCCGAGCGGAAGTTCATGCGCTACCTGTTGGAGCTTCGCGAGCAGGGACTCGGACCGGACGCCATCGTCGACGTGATGGGCGACGACTACATGCTGTACGCCTACCCCGGCGACGTGCTCTCCTTCCTCGACGACTCCGTGCGGACCCTGGAGGCCGTCGAGGAACTGGCGGAGGTCGAAGGGAACGACGAGATGGCCGAGTCGGCCCACGACCGCAAGCGGCGGCTCTCCTGAAGGGGAGGGCACAGTCGGCCGAGCGGGGAACCGTCAGCCCAGCCGGAAGGTGTCGTCGGTGGCCTCGCCGGCCTCCGACTCGGTGTCGAGTTCCTCGAGCTGGATGACCTCCTCCTCGTCGTACTCCTCGAGTTGCTGGGAGAGCTTGGTCACGTACTGCTTGTACTCGTTGAGCTGTTCGCGGAGGTGCTCGGCCTCGAGTTCGAGGCGCTCGTGCTCCCGGACGAAGCTCTTGGGAACCTCGACTTTCGGCGGGAAGCTCTCCTGGGTCGGTCCCCCGTCGTCGTACTCGTGTTCGGGGACGACCCGGACCTGTCCGTCGTGGGCAACGAGCTGGTCCACGTAGTCGCGGAACACCGCCGACAGGGAGATGTCGCGCTCCTCGGCGATGTCCCGCAGGGTCTCGAACACGTCCTCGTTGACGCGAAACGAGATCGTCTTGTTCTTGTTGCCCATGCTGACCGGGGACTACCCGCTCCGCGTACTTAACCGTTCGTCAGACGCTCGCACGCCGCCGGGTGCGGATCGTCGACCGGAACGGCGATCCGACCCGGTAGATCGCCGCGCCGGCCGCCGTACGGGACGACCACCGCATACGGTGACCCGAACGATGCCCTGGCGTCCGGGCCCCATCTCGGCAGCGGCTATCCAGCGGCGCAGAGCGCGACCCCGTCGCCGTCGCCCACCTGCGGGACGCCGTCGCGGTCGAACTCGACAGCGCGACCGACAACCCGCTGGTGTTCCCGGCCGGCGAGGTCGACCAGCGCACCTCCGGGACCGACGCGGCCGACGTCGTCTCCGGGGGAACTTCCACGGCGAGGTGCTGGCGCTCCGCCTGGACTACCTGGTCGGGGCGCTGACGGACCTGGCGGCCAGCAGCGAGCGCCGCGTCGACCGGATGCTCAACCCGGACGTCCAGGAGTTCCACCTGCCGCCCTTCCTCACCCCCGAGAGCGGGCTCTGGTCGGGGTACATGCTCGCGCAGTACACCGCCGCCACCATGGTCAACGAGTATCGCTCGGTCGGCCGGCCCGCGAGCGACAACACGCCCGTCAGCGGCACCCAGAAGGACCACGTCTCGATGAGTTCCACGTCGACGTTCGCCGCCCGGCGGACGGTCGCGAACGTCCAGTCAGCGCTCGCGGTCGAACTGGTCTGTGCCGCCCAGGCCGCCGGGTTCGTCGGCGAGGGCGGCCCGGAGTCGACGATGGAGCGCCGGAAGGGCGACGGGAACAGCGACGGCGGCGATGACGTCGGCGACAGCGCGGACGAGCCCGGCGGGGCGGACCTCACGCACGGCGTCGGGACCGGCGCGACCTACGAGGCCGTCCGCGCGGTCGTCCCGCCGCTGGTCGATTGCCGGCCCGTCCACGAGGACGTCGCGGCCGCCGACGCGCTCGTCGCCTCGGGGACGCTGGACGCGGCGCTGGCGGAGGCGCTGGCCGAAGCGGGCGAAGAAATCGAGTGATCGAGCCCCTTACGCCGAGGCTTCCGGCTCGGGTTCCTCGGCGGTCTCCTCCTCGTCGAGCTCCTCGAGGGCGCTCAGCGCGGCCCGGCGGTAGTCCTCGACGTCGAGGTCGGGGTAGCGCTCGCGGGCCATCGCGGCGTATTCGCCGCCGGCCTCCTCGTCGTCGAACGCGGCGACGCGTTCGAGGGTGCGGGTCGCGGTC
Organism: Halobacteriales archaeon QS_5_70_17; assembly: GCA_003021975.1. GTDB lineage: Archaea > Halobacteriota > Halobacteria > Halobacteriales > Haloarculaceae > Halomarina. The sequence continues at coordinate 3,437 of PXRR01000023.1, forward strand.
TCGACGACCCAGCGGTCGCGCGTGTCGGCGTCGACGACCGTGATCGACTCCGGACGGACCGAGACGTTCACGTCGCCGTCGTCGGTCTCGAAGGTGCGGGGCTTGCCGACGACCGAGACGTACTGGGGCGGCTCGGTCTCCCGGAGCATGCTCGCGGCGTCGGGCTGGTACTGGCCGGCGTACGCGAAGAAGGTCCCCGTAGGGTCGACCACGCGGCCCTGCCAGTACTCGCTGTCCGAGCCGACGTCCTCGGTCTCGGTCAGCGTGCCGACGACGAACACGCGGTTGGCGCGCTCGCCGGTCGGGAGCAGCGCGTACACCGGCGCGCGCTCCTCGTCGCTCTCCTTGAACGTGTACGTCGCGTCGTTGAACTCGGTCGCGAAGACCCGTCGGGCGACTTCGCGGGTGGGGGCGGATCCGGACATCTCAGATCGACCTCGCTTCGATCAGCGCCGCCTCGGTGTCGACCGGCCCGAGGCGCTCGAACTCGTTCGCGAGCACGTACCGACCCAGCGTCGGTCCGCGCACGCGGTAGTACGTTCCCAGCACCGACGCCTCCATCTCGTCGGCGACGACGGACGTGTCGAGCGCGTCCATCGCCATCTCCTTGGCCTCCTCGAGGGTGACGCCGGTGAGCTGTTCGGTGGTCTCCTGGTCGAAGATGACTTCGTGGACCTCCTCGCCGTCGTCGATGACGGCCTTGATCCGGAGGTCGAACTCGCCTTCGACCTCGCCGTGCTCGCTGCACCGGCCGTTCTGGAGGACGCGGGTGCACCCTTCCTCGGGGCAGCGCTTGATCAGCCCGGAGCCCCGCTGGATGTCGACCAGCGCGCCCTCGACCTCCGTGGAGTCGTCGCCGACCTCGATCTCCTCCTCGAGGCGTTCGATGGAGGTCGTCCGGTTGAGCTTCACCGAGAACCGGCCCTCGTACTCGTCGGTGACGACGTTGCCGAGCCGGTAGACCGCGCCCTCCTCGAGTTCGGGGAGGTCGCTGCTCTGGAAGGCGACGAACTTGATCGTGCCGGACTCGTCGCCGAGCAGCCCCACCTGCGAGATGGCGTCGCTCCGGGGCTCCCAGAGCTCGACGACCTTCGCGCGGACGTCGAGCCACTCCTCGTCGGTGTCGATGTCGGCGAGGGCCTTCCGCTCGTTGCCGCCTCCGCCGCCGAGTTGCTCGCGGTCCATGTCCGCCTCGTCGAGGTAGTTGTTGACGAGGCTGCGCCGCGCCTCGTCGGCGGGGACCTTGTAGTCGTTCACGAGCGTCTCGAGGCGCTCGCGGACCTCGTCGACGGTGATGTCTAGTTCGTCCGAGAACTGCGCGTGTACGTCTTCCGCGTGCTGTTGTAAGTCTGCCATGGTCGTTTCCGTCTCCGCGTGTTTTCGGTGGGAGACGTACGTCGGTTGGTTCCTTCCGGTATTTAAATTGTCGCAACCGGGGTGAAAGTGATCGAGCGCCCGGTTCGAGCGGGCCGAGCGGCGGCCGGAGCGTCGAGAGGGTTTTTGTTTCGCCCGGCCGAAGGAGGCCCATGAGCAACCGGCGCAGGCTCGAACTCCTCCTGAAGTCGAAGCTGCGCTCGGCGGGGCGGCAGTACGCCGAGGCCAGACACGCCTACGAGACCGCGAAGGACGTCGCGGCCGCCGACCTGCCGGTCGACGAGGCGGGCCGGGCGCGGATCGTCTGCCGACGCTACGCCGAGAAGCGCGCCGTCGAACTCGACGAGGGGTTCCGCCCGGCCTGCTTCGACGCCGACCACCAGGACTGCCGGGGCTGCGTCGAGGACATCCGCGACGGCCGCGTCCAGACCTGGTGAGCGCGGCCCGCGCCCCTCGTCCGTCGAGCGGGGCGGGGCCGACCCGCGACTGCGCCCGCCGGACCGCCCCGGGTCGGACTGATCCACGAGCACCGATCGGGCGGTTCTGACAGGACCGGATGTCGAAGCCCGATTCGCGCGCGATCCGTCGCTTCTGTGCCGCGATTTATATGTGTACGGTCGTCGAAACGGCGTTCGGCGATACACGTAACGGGCAGACTTTGGCACCTGGCCTTCCTCCGGTGTAGTGATGTCGGGAGACAGGAGAGGAGGGAACGAACCACTCGGGCCGGCGGGGCCCGGATCGGGACGGGTGAGCGACTACCTCCCCGCCGGACGGGTCGTCGACCGCCCGCCCGAGGGAGGGCACGTCCGCGTCGTCCACCGGCCCGGCGCGGTCGACCGCGTCTCGGTGGACGCACTCAACGAGCACAGTGAACTGGAGCGGATCCCCGCGGGACGGGTCCACGAGGTGGCCGTGCGCGAGGACGGCGAGGACCGGGCGGTCCAGGGGCCGTACGACGGCACCGAGCGCGCCTGCGAGGTGGCCGCGACCCTCGCGGACCGCGAGGGGCTCCCGCTGGTCGACGGCGTCGAGCGGGTGCTGCCGGACGTCGAGGAGCGCGAGCGCCGCAGCGCGACGGGGCGGTGGCCCCCTCGACGCGACGAGCGGCGGCCGTTCGAGGCGGAACTCCCCGCCGGCGTCGACGTCAGCCCCGAGAGCCACGACGTCTGCCTGCGGGTGCTTCTTGACCCGGATCCCGATCCGCCGGCCGGCGACGACGCGCCGCCGGCGGCGTTCGACGACCGCTACGACGTGGTGCTCGCGCACAACACGACCACCGGATTCGAGGTCGTCGAGACCGTCGAGTACGGCCTCCGGTCGCGCGACCGGGCCGTCGATCGGGTTGTCGAGGCCGCCCGCGAGCGCGGGTGGCCCGTCGTGACGACGATCACGCCGCCCGCGGGATCGACCGGGGCGCCCGGACGGCGGAACACCGATTAGCCGCCGCGCAGTCGTCTCTCGCATGGACACCGTCGCAGTCGTCCTCGCGGGCGGCGTCGGAACGCGTCTCTACCCTGCCAGCACCGCCGACCGACCCAAGCAGTTCCTCTCGTTCGGCGGGCAGTCGCTGCTCGCCCGGACCGTCGAGCGCGCCCGGGCGGTCGCCGAGACCGTCTACGTCCTCACGCGCCCGGAGTACGAGGAGCGGATTCCGGAGCACGCTCCCGACGCCGAGGTGCTGGTCGAACCCGCCGGGCGGGACACGGGCCCGGCACTGGTCTTCGCGGCCCACCGGATCCGCGAGCGGGAGGGCGACCACGTCCAGCTGGTCCTCCCCAGCGACCACCACGTCGAGGGACCGTTCGCGTCGGTCGCCGAGCAGGCCTGCGAGGTGGCCGCCGACACCGGCCGCCTGGTCGCCGTCGGCGTCGAACCTGACCGCCCGGCGGTGGGCTACGGCTACGTCAAGCCGGGCACGGACCGCGGCGACTACTACGAGGCGGCGGGCTTCTTCGAGAAGCCCAGCCCCGGCGCCGCCGAGCGCTACCGCTACAACGGCTTCTACTGGAACTCGGGGATGTTCGCGTGGACGCCGGACGCCCTGCTCTCGGCCGCGCGCGGGACGGAGCTCGACGCGCTGGTCTCCGGCCTCGAGTCGGGAACCGCCGAGCGGGCGTTCGCGCTCGCCCCGGAGGTGAGCGTCGACCACGCCGTGCTCGAACAGTCCAACAGCGTGGCGCTGGTGCCCGCACCCGAGGGGTTCGAGTGGGACGACCTCGGCACGTGGGACGCGCTGGCGCGCGTGTTCTCGGACGCGGCCGACGACGACGGCAACGTCGCCCTCGGCTCCGGGGACGCGCTGACGCCGGGCGCCGAGGACTGCCTGATCGTCGCCGGCGAGAACAGCCACGTCAGCGCCGTCGGCGTCTCCGATCTCACCGTCGCGGCCTACGACGGTCGCGTGCTCGTCGTCCCCACGCGGGAGGCCCACCGCGTCCGCGAGGTCGTCGATCGACTGCGCGAGGACGGTGAGGAGTAGGCGGCGAATCGAGGGGCGGACGGCGACCGGCGTCAGGGCGTCCGTACGCGCACCGCCCCGTCGCTCGTGATGCCCACGAGGATGTCCCGGCGGACCTCCCGGCCCCGGACGGCGTCGCCGGCGGCGTCCGAGACGAGTTTCATCAGCTCCGGCGCGGCGTAGTTGACCTTCACGCCGGCCTCGTCGCAGGCGGAGTAGACCATCTGGGGGACGTCGTAGAGGTCGGTCCCCTCCTCGACGGTCACCTGGACGGGCGCGCGCAGCGCCTCCGCGAACGCGACCGTCTCGCGGGCCTTGGCGATGTTGTCGCGGGCGCTGGCCTCGATCGAGGAGACGTTCGCCCGCGAGGTGCCCAGCCAGTCGGCGATCTCGGCCTGGGGGATGCCGTGCTCGCGCAGGCAGAGGACCTCCGCCTGTCGACGGGTGAGCACGTTCGTCTCGGGGTCGAAGCCGACGCGCTCGAGCAAGCGCGGGGCGTCTTCGGGGTCGGTCATGCGTGGCGTGGAATCCGTCCCGGATCCGGCGGACGGCCGCCGGGTCGGTCAGTTGCTCCCGACTACCCGCTCCGAGGGCTTGTAGTCGGCGGTCCGGTCGCCGTCGGCCGAGCAGAGAAGTGCGTGTCCGCGCGGCGCTATCCGCCCCAGAAGTTGTCCCGGCTCCCGAGGCGCTCGCGGGCGGCGCGACGGGGTCTCTCCTCACCGTCCTCCCCCTCGCCCTCACCCGCGTCCTCGTCCCCGCTCTCGCTCTCGGCGGTCTCGCCTTCCGCCTCGGCCGCGTCGGTGTCCCCGGCGTCCTCCTCCATCGGGAGCCGCTCGAGTTCCTCGGCGCGGGCGTGGTTCGACCGGACCTTGATCACCTTCACTCTCGCGCGCGCGTCTGGGAGGACGCCGTCGACGAAGACGATGAAGCCGTCCTCGGTGCGGCCGACGCCCGCACCGCTCTCGTGCATGTCCGTCACCTCGACGACGAGTTCCTCCCCGGGCTGGACCGGCTGGGACTTCAGATCGCGGATCGGCTGGTTGTAGTGGTTGCACCACTCGGCGCCACCCCGGTCGCCGTAGTGCTGGCACCCCATGCCTTCGATGCGCTCGGAAAAGCTGGGGCACTCGTCCGCGAGCGGACACTCGGACATAGAGGACGGTAGAGAGCCTGCAGATTAAACCCTTGTGGGTTCTGCGAGGACGTATTCCGCCGGGAGAGCGACGCGACCGCCGGCGAATTCGCTCCGACCGGGAGCGAGCGGTGCTCGACCGGCGCAGGCGTCCGGTGGCCGCGGCGCGGGGGAACCGGAACGCTCTCTCCGGTCGGCGCCCTGGCCGTGGTATGAGCCGCCGCGTCCCGGAACTCGCGCTCGTGACGGGGGTCGCGCTCGGCCTCCCGCTGGCTCTGTTCGTCGCGCTGTTCGCCGGGTCGCCGGTTTCGGCGGCGGCGGTCGGACTGGCGCTGTGCTACCCGTTCGCGGCCTACGCCGTCCACTACGACGAGGACCCGACGACCGTGCTCGTCCCGCGGTGGGTACTGGCCGCGGGCGCCGCCGCGGGCGCGCTGATCGTTGCGGTCGGCGCTCTCACCGGCGAAGCCGGTGCGGGGGTAGCCGTGGGGAGCGTCGCGGCCGTGCCGGCGCTGGCCTATCACGCCCGCTACGGCGACCCGCCCGCGGGACTCCGCCGGGGGACGGTCCTCGCCGCCGGCGGAGTCGTCGCCGCGGTGGCGGTGCTCGTCGGAGCCGCGCTCGGCGGACTGGTGCCCGCCGCCGTCGGCGCGGCCCTGACCGCGGTCGGGGCAGCCGACTACGGCGAGCGGGTCGGCGGCCGCCTCCCCCGCCAGACCGAGCGCTGCGCCGTCGCCGGCTGTCTCGGCGGGGGCGCGCTGGCGGTCGTCGCCGGCGTCCCCCTCGGGCGACCGATCGCCGGCATCGCTCTCGGCGGGGGGCTGCTCGCGCTGGGGGCGTTCTACGCGCTGTCGGCCGAGAGTCGGCGAGGACGCGGCCGGCGACGGCGGTAGCGCAGCACCCGACGGACGGCGAACTCGCCTCGCCGTCGGTCGCCTGGTTTTCTGCCGAGCGCCGACCCCCCGGGAGACGTGCTCGCAGTGCCGGACGCGGGGCTGGTCGCCGTCTTCGCGGTCATCGTCGCGGCGCTGGTGCTGTTCGCGACCGAACCCGTCCCCATCGACGCCACCGCCATCGGGGTGATGGTGACGCTGATGATCCTCGGCGGGGCAGGCCCGGTGAACCTCACCGGGATCACCGTCGCCGAGGGGCTCTCCGGGGTCGCCTCGACGGCGACGATCACCGTGCTGGCGACGTTCGTCCTCTCGGAGGGCGTCCAGCGGACCGGCGTCGTCCAGTTGCTCGGCGCGCGCACCGCCAGCTACACCGGCGACTCCGAGCTCCGCCAGCCCGGCGCGATCATCGGCGTCGTCGGTCCGATCTCGGGGTTCATCAACAACACCGCCGCCGTCGCGATCCTCCTGCCGATGTCGTACGCCTCGACGTTCGGCAGGATGCTCATCCTGATCGGTACCTCGACGGACATCCTCGCGTCGGCGATCACGGCCGACCTCGCCGAGGAGTGCCCCGGGGCCGGCCTCCACGCCTTCTCGATGTTCGAGTTCACCGCGCTCGGCGCGCTCGTGATGGTCGTCGGATCGGCGTACCTGCTGACCGTCGGCCGGGCGCTCATCCCCGCGGGAGGACCTCACCCAGGAGTTCGAGATGGGCGAGTACCTCACCGAGGTGATCGTCCGGGCGGACTCGCCGGTCGTCGGTCACACCGTTCGGGAGGTCCTCGAGACGACGCCGCTGGACGTCGACCTCGTCCAGCTCGTCCGCGGCGACGAGACCTTCCTCGAACCGCTGGGACCGAAGACGATCCGCCCCGGCGACGTCTTCGCGGTGCGCACCGACCGGGACACGCAGGTCGAACTCATGGACGCCGAGGGTTCGACCTGCTCCCCCGGAGCGTCGACGAGGCGGAACTGGAGGCCGCCGAGGAGAGCCAGAACCTCGTCGAGGTGGTGGTCGCTCCCCGATCGACGCTGGTCGGGAAGACGCCGGCCAGCGCGCGGTTCCGGCAGCGCTACGACGCGACCGTCCTCGCGTTGCGCCGCGGACCGGAACTCGTCCGCCAGCGGATTGACCACGCCGAACTCCGGGTCGGCGACACGCTGCTCGTGCAGGCTACCGGCGACAGCATCGACCAGTTGAACGACAACCGCGATTTCATCGTCGCACAGGAGGTCACCCGGCCGGACTTCCGCGAGGATCGCATCCCCGTGGCCGTCGGCCTCGTCGTCGCCGTGGTCGGCGTCGCGGCGCTCGACGTCCCCCCGATCGCCGTCGCGGCGCTGGGCGGCGCGCTCGGGATGGTGCTCACGGGCTGTCTCAAGCCCACCGAGATTTCCGATGCCGTCCACCGGGACGTGATCTCCCTGCTCGCGGGCGCGATCCCGCTGGACATCACGATGCAGCGCACCGGGGGCGCCGACCTCATCGCGCGCCTGCTCGTCGACGTCGCCGGAACTCTGCCGCCGCTGGCGGTGTTGGGCCTGCTGTATCTCGTGACCGCCCCCCTCACCGACGTCATCAGCGACGACGCCGCCGTCGTGCTGATGCTCCCCGTGGCCGTCGAGGCCGCCACCCGGATCGGCGCGGACGCCTTCGCGCTCGTCCTCGGGGTGACCTTCGCGGCCTCGACGGCCTTCATGACCCCCGTGGGCTACCGGACGAACCTCTTCGTCTACGGCCCCGGCGGCTACCGCTTCACCGACTACGTGCGGGTCGGAAGGCCGCTGCAACTGCTGTTCGCCGTCGTGACCACGCTGGGGATCGCTCTGCTGTACGGACCGGTGTGATCGGAGCGAAACGTTTTCCCGTGGGATTCGCGTGGACGAATATGAGGGACCGTGGGTTAGCCTGGTATACTTCGGGCCTTGGGTGCCCGTGACCCCGGTTCGAATCCGGGCGGTCCCATCCGTATTTAAGATTCTCAGCGGCTGTGCCGTCTATACTCGGGGTTTATAATCCCGGTGTCGGGGGGTGGTCGCAGTGAGCCGGATCGTCGAGCTCGATCCCCCAATCTGCGATTTCTGTGGTGGATTCATCACCGACAAGGACCAGCGATGTCCTGCTCGTGCCGGCAGTCGGAGGTGTTATCCATGACCGGGAGCTCCCCGCCTGCGCGGCAGTGTACGCTCCCGTCGTGCGAACGCGAAGCCACCGACACAGCCCATGACGGCGCGCTTTGCGAGTACCACACCCAGAGCGTTGACGACGATTCAGCCTTATCTCGGGGGCTGGAAGAGGGTGCCGAGAGACAAGCGAGCGACAGTGACCCTATCGGGCGGACCCGCGAGGCGTTCGAGGCGGCAGTCGAGTGGTTTCACGGACAGTTAGACCGGGAAATAGCCGACCACACCGAGAACGGCGAGCACCCGGCGCGTCCGACGACGGCGCGCGCCTACTTCCGTGAGGACCGCGGCTGGACGTCCGAGACGGTTGCCGAGAAGCGCCTCGGGTGGGCGCCGCCGAATGATGGCGCGCTCCTCGACCATCTCATGCACGAGGGCTTCGGGCGCGAGGCAATCCTCGGGACTGGGCTGTTCACCGAGAACCTCCACCCGCTATGGCAAGGGCGCTACGTCTTCCCGTATTTCGATGAGAAGGACCAAGCTATCTACGCAATCTCCCGGTCGACGGGACGCGAGGGCGGCGGGCGAGCCGGTTACGACGGCCACCCGATGGATGGAATGAGTGGGAAGTACGCGAAGCCCGCCCACACCAAAGAGTACGCGCACATCGACGAGCCAATTTATGGCCTCGACACCATCCGCGACGGCGAGCCGGTCATCATTACCGAAGGAATCGCCGACGCGATTACTGCTCACGAGCGCGGCTATGCGTGTCTCTCCCCGGTGACAACGGAGTTCAAACACCGCGACCGCGAGGCCCTCGCTGCCGCACTCGAGGAGCGAGACGTCTCACACGTCTACGTCGTTCAAGACGCCGAGGCGCCGACGTCAGACGTCACCGAAGACGGACGACTGGCAGTCGAACAGTTCGGGCCTGGGGTGAGAGGCGCCGCGACGACGGCGGGCTATCTTGCCGAGGAAGGCCTCAACGCCTATCTCGGCGAACTCCCGCGGCCCGGCGGCGAGAAGGTCGATCTCGATAACTACCTTCAGGAGTGGGCCGATACGCTTGCGCCGGTCTTCGCGAGCGCGAAGCCTGCCGACGAACACCCCGCCTATGACTCCGAGAAAACAGCCCTTGACGCTGCTCAGGCAAGCACGAGGCCGTCAAACGAGTAGCCAGCGACAGTACTTCGGCACTGTTCGATCTCGATATACGGGACGTGACAGGTCTCTCCTGGGACTACCGCGGAACGAGCCCACTTGGACACCACGGCGACTCAGAGCAGTATTTTGTCCTCATCGAGCGGCGCGGCCTCGCTTACGACTTCAAGCACAAGGCGGCCTACAACGCGCTGACGTACCTGCTGTGCGACGCCGGCGAGCGACGACCCGCGAACCCGAACGGACGCCTCGAAGACCGTGAGGTGTTCGTCGCGTGGCGTCACGCTAAGCAAGAGGGCCTCGTCGCGACCGACGACCCGATCCCACGTCGGGCGCTCAGCTACGTCGCGACGGACGCCGGCCACTGCTCAACCGCCACCCCGGTTCGACGGCGCGGGCGGGGAGAAGAGATGCCCCCGAGCGCGGGACGGTATCAGTCGTCCTCGGGGCGCTCCGTGTCGGAGTCGGGCTGGACGTCGGTCCTCGGGGTGTCCTCGGCGGCGTCCGCCTCCGCCGCGCCGCGGTCGGTGTAGCGCGCGCGGAGCCGCCGGAGGCCGCCCACGACCCCGTTGTCGAAGTAGATGACGACGCCGAGCAGGATGAGCCCGAACACCAACTGCCAGCGCTCCTCGAGCATCGGGACCTGTGAGATGAGCTCCCGGACGTACTCGAAGACCAGCGCGCCGGCGGCCGGGCCGAGGAAGGCGAACGGGCCGCCGATGACGGTCATGATCACCGGGAACGCAGAGAAGCTCCAGTGGGCGAGGTTCGGGAGCGCTCCGCCGCGCAGGGGCACGAACAGCACGCCCACCAGCCCGGAGAACGCGCCGCTGATGATGAACGCCATCCAGGAGTGGTAGGTCCGGTCGATGCCGAGCGCCTCGGCGCGCTCGGGGTTCTCGCGGATGGCCTTGCAGGCCTCCCCGAACGGCGACCGGACGATCCGCCAGAGAGCGTACATCGCCCCCGCGCTGATGAGGAGCACGATGAAGTAGTAGGCGTAGTAGTTGTTGATGTCGACCAGCGTGAACTGGAGGCCGAACAGGTCGACGTCCCCGAGCAGCCGGAACGAGATCGGGAGCCCGTCGGAGCCGCCGGTGTCGAGGAGGCTGCCCGCGCCGATGTACCTGCCGAGCTGGCCGCTGATGTCCTGCTGGACGATCGCCCAGATCGCCATGCTGAACGACAGCGTCAGCAGGGCGAAGTAGATCTCCTCGCGCTGGACACAGAGGTAGCCGATCGTCACCCCGAGCAGGATCGCCGCCAGGACGCCCGCGACCAGCGCGATGAGAAACGCGGCGAGCACGCTCGTTCCGCCGAACGTGCTCTCGACGGCGGGGCTGGTCCCGAGTCCCCGGAACACCTTGGCGGCGACGTAGCCGGCGCCGGCGACGAACATCGCGTGGCCGAACGAGAGCAGGCCCGTGTAACCGTACAGCAGGTTGAACGCCGTCGAGAACACGGCGAACAGGATGATCGTGATGAGCAGCCGGGTCTGGGTCGGTCCCACCAGGAACGGCGCCAAGAGCAAGGCGAGCGCACCGACGGCTGCCAGGACGACCGCCTCCCGGCCGGTTCCGGCGAGGCGGTCTCGTACCCCGTAACTCATGGTTCGGTAGTGGGTGTGGTACTGCGGCTCACTGTGTTCAGACGCCCGGCGGGAGCCCGCTGCCCTCGAGCAGATCGAGCGCGGTCTCCCGGTCGAGCGTGTAGGTGGTCGTCGGATCCATCCCCGGGCCGTCGTAGGGGACGTCGTCGGAGTCGCTGATCTCGCCGATGACCGTGGGCGCGTTCGCCTGGTGGCTGTCGGCGTCGAGCGTGACGGACCCGCGGGGGTCGTCCTCGAAGGTCATCCCCTCCATCTCGCTGATGACGTCGTCGAAGTCCGTCGAGCCGGCCTGCTCCATGGCCTGCTTGTACATCCAGACCGACGAGTAGGTGCTCGCGCCAGTGAACGACGGGATGCCGATGACGGTGTCGTCGTCCTGGTAGGTCTCCCGGTAGCGCCGGAGGTACTCGGAGTTGGCCTCGTTGTCGAACGCGGAGTGCCAGTACCACCCCGAGAAGTGGATCCCCCGGGGAATGGTGTCGCCCAGCGACTCGAAGTTCCCGGGCGCCGCGCCGATCGTGTCGAAGACGTCCTCGACCTGGTCGAACAGGCCCTGTTCGGCGGCCTGCTGGACGAAGGTGGTGGTGTCGCCTCCCCAGAAGGAGGTGAACACGAGGTCCGGGTCGGCGTCCATCACGGAGTTGATCTGGGGGGTCATGTCGCCGGCTCCGAGACTGGGGAACTCGCTTGCGACGTACTCGAAGTCGGCGCCGAGGCCGTCGGCGTAAGCCTTGAAGTAGTCCCAGCACTGCTGGCCGTAGGCGTAGTCCGGCCCCAGGTTGGCGACCCGCTGGACGCCGTCGAGTTCCTCCGTGGCGAACTTCGCCATCCCGTAGGTGTTGATCGAGGTGTTGGCGTTCAGGCGAAACAGGTTGTCGATGCCCGCCGCGTAGCCCTCGTCTTCCTCGTAGAAATTGCCGTACGTGTCGTAGTCGTGTTCGGTGACGTACGGCGTCCCGATGTCGGTGAGCGTGTAGGGGACGCCCAGTTCCTCGGCGGTCGACGCCGACCCGAGCGTGACCCCCGAGGAGGTCAGGCCGATCAGCGCGTCGGCGTCCTCCTCCTGGACCAGGCTCTGGAAGTTCCGCGAGGCGCGGTCGGCGTCGCCCTCGTGGTCCAGGAACGTCATCTCGACGTCCATGTCGAGGATGCCGCCGGCCTCGTTGACCGCGTCGGCGCCGACGCGGGCGCTGGCCTCCGAGGCCGATCCCAGGACCTCGGCGATCCCCGACAGCAGGAAGACCGCGCCGATGTGGACCGTGTCGTCGCCGCCACCGCCGACGCCGCCGAGACAGCCGGACAGCGACGTGGCGGCCGCCCCGGCGCCGGCCGCCGTCAGGAACCGCCGCCGGTTCAGCCCGGCCGCGCGGTGTTCGTACGTCCCCTCAGGGGTTGTGTTCTCGTCTGTCATACCTCGGAACCGCTGTTTTTACCGGGCAAAGATATACTTTGGCATGTGATCCACGGTCCCATCCCCCCACCGTAGGGGGATTAGCGCAACCCGACGACCCGGAACCGGCCGCCGTTGTCGAAAAGTTTAATCAGGCGCTCTCGCTCTCCCGTGGTATGGTAAGTCTTGAACTAGTCGCTTCCCAGCTGACGACCGGGCTGGTCATCGGGGCCCGGTTGTTCCTGGTGGCGGTGGGCCTGAGCCTCATCTTCGGGGTGATGGACGTCCTGAACTTCGCCCACGGGGCGCTGTTCATGGTCGGGTCGTACACCGCCATCGCGGTGACCGATGCGACCGGGAGTTTCCTGCTGGCGATCGGCGCCGGGATCCTCCTGGTCGGCGTGGTGGGGGTGATCATCGAGGCGGGGTTCATCCGGCGGGTCTACGACCGGGGGCACCTCGACCAGTTGCTGATGACCTTCGCGTTCGTGCTCATCATCACCGACGCGGTGCGGCTCATCTTCGGCTCCGACCAGAAGACGATGGCCTCGCCGGACCTGTTCAACTTCTCCGTGCCCCTGGGCGTCGCCTCGATCCCCGGCTACCGGGCGTTCATCATCCTGATGTCGCTGGTCGTGCTCGGAGGGATCTTCGCGGTGCTCAAGACCACCGGTATCGGCCGGCTGGTCCGTGCGACTTCCTCGGACCGGGACATGGCGGCGCTGCTGGGCGTGAACGTCCCTCGCCTGTACACGGGCGTGTTCTTCGTCGGAGCGGCGCTCGCCGGGTTCGGCGGAGCGCTGTCAGCGCCGCTGACGTCGGTGACGACCTCGATCGGCGACCGGGCGGTGATCAACGCCTTCGTCATCGCAGTCATCGGCGGCCTCGGCTCGTTCGGCGGCGCGTTCGTCGGCGCGATGCTGGTGGGGGTGCTCGGCGCGGTCGGGAGCATCTGGATCGACGGCGCGCAGGACGTCGTCCCGTTTCTCGCGATGATCCTCGTGCTCGTGCTCAAACCGGAGGGGCTGTTCGGTGGCCTGGAGGGGTCCTAATGGAGGTGACCCACGCGTGACGACGGTCCTCGAAACCGAGAACCTGCGCCGGGAGTTCGGACGGCTGGTCGCCGTCGACGGGGTCTCGGTGAGCGTCCGGTCCGGCGAGATCACCAGCATCATCGGCCCGAACGGCGCCGGGAAGACGACGTTCTACAACCTGCTGACCGGAACCCTCGAACCGACCTCCGGGCAGGTCTACCTGCGGCCCCGGGACGCGCGGGACGGCGACCTCGAGGACGTCACCGGACTGAAACCCTCAGAGATCGCCCGACTGGGGCTCTCCCGGGCGTTCCAGATCAACAACGTCTTCGCGGGGCTGACGGTGCTGGAGAACGTCCGGATCGCGCGGATCAGCCGCGACGACCGGACGATGGACCTCACGAGCGTCGCCGAGCGCGACGACGCCCTCAACGAGCGGGCCTGGGAGATCCTCGAGCGGACGAACCTCGAAGACGTCGCCAACCAGGAGTGCGAGAACCTCTCGCACGGCGACGTCCGGAAGGTCGAGATCGCGCTCGCGCTGGGGACCGACCCCTCGGTCGTCCTGCTCGACGAACCGACCGCGGGCATGAACCCCTCCGAGACCGACCGGATGGTCCGGCTCGTCGAGGAACTCGACGAGACCACCGACACGACGTTCGTGCTCACCGAACACGACATGGAGGTCGTGCTCGGCATCTCCGACCGCATCCTCGTGCTCGACAACGGCGAACTGATCGCGTCGGGCACGCCCGACGAGGTGATGGCCGACGAGCGCGTCCGCGAGGCCTACCTCGGAGGTGAGGAGGCGTGACGGTGCTCGAACTGGAAGACGTGAACGCCTACTACGGGAACAGCCACGTCCTGTTCGACCTCTCGATGCGGCTGGAGCAAAACGAGGTCGTGACGCTGCTGGGGCGCAACGGCGCCGGCAAGACGACGACGCTGCGGACGATCACCGGCACCGTCCCCCGCCGGGAAGGACGCATCGAGTACCTCGGCGAGGACATCAGCGACCGGTCGGTCGACGCCATCAGCAAGATGGGGATCAAGATGGTCGTCGAGGACCGCCGGGTGTTCCCCACGCTGACCGTCGTCGAGAACCTGCAGTTGGCCCGCGACCTCTCGGCGGACCCCCGCCCCGTCGAGGAGATGTTCGACATCTTCCCGGTGCTCGACGACCTGCGGCAGAACCGCGGGCGGAACCTCTCGGGGGGCGAGCAACAGATGCTCGCCGTCGCCCGGGCGCTGATCCAGGACCCCGACCTCCTCCTGCTCGACGAACCGACCGAGGGGCTGGCGCCGGTCATCGTCCAGGACCTCCGGGAGGTGCTCGGCGACGTCGTCGAGCGCGACGTCACCGTCCTCATGACCGAGCAGAACGTCGACTTCGCGCTGGACCTCGGCGAGCGCGCCTACATCATCGACCGGGGCGCGAACGTCTGGGAGGGGTCGATCCCGGAACTCCGTCAGCGCGACGACCTCCTCGACGAGTACCTCTCCGTGGGCGCCCAGGAGGCCGACTGAGCGGTCGCCGCCGCGACGGTCGGGCCGACCGGACGCCGCGGTCGCCGCCGCCCCTACCTTCACTTCCGGCCCGGACTTTGCGAACCTTCATGTCCGACTGGGCGGTAGTCACGCCAAATGGCGCTCGCGGAGGACACCGAGATCATCGACGCGTTCGAGGAGTTCTACCGCAACTACTACCGCGACGAGATCGGTGAACTCGCCCGCAAGTACCCCAACGACCAGCGCTCGCTGTACGTCTCCTGGAACGACCTCTACCGCTACGATCAGGACCTCGCCGAGCAGTTCCGCAACCAGCCCACCCAGCTCCAGGAGTACGCCGAGGAGGCGCTGCGACTGTACGACCTCCCGATCGACGTCTCGCTCGGACAGGCCCACGTCCGGGTCCACGACCTCCCCTCCGCGACCGAGATCCGGGCGATCCGGGCGCGCCACCGGGGGCAGCTGATCGCCGTCCAGGGGATCGTCCGGAAGGCCACCGACGTCCGCCCGAAGATCCAGGAGGCCGCCTTCGAGTGCCAGCGCTGCGGCACGCTCACCCGGATCCCCCAGACCGGCGGCGACTTCCAGGAGCCCCACGAGTGCGGCGGCTGCGAGCGCCAGGGCCCGTTTCGCATCAACTTCGACCAGTCGGAGTTCGTCGACGCACAGAAGCTCCGCGTCCAGGAGTCCCCCGAGGGACTGCGCGGCGGCGAGACCCCCCAGAACATCGACGTCCACATCGAGGACGACGTCACCGGCGAGGTCACCGCCGGCGACCACGTCGCCGTCACCGGCGTCCTCCACCTCGACCAGCAGGAGTCCCAGGGCCAGAAGTCGGCGATGTTCGACATCTACATGGACGGCGTCGCCGTCGAGATCGAGGACGAGCAGTTCGAGGAGATGGACATCACCGACGAGGACAAACGCGAGATCGTCGAGCTCTCCTCGGAACCGGGCATCTACGAGCGGATGGTCGACTCCGTCGCGCCGTCGATCTACGGCTACGAGGAGGAGAAGCTCGCGATGATCCTCCAGTTGTTCTCCGGGGTCACCAAGCACCTTCCGGACGGCTCCCGGATCCGGGGGGACCTCCACATGCTCCTGATCGGGGACCCAGGGACCGGCAAGAGCGCTCTCTTGCAGTACATCCGGAACATCGCCCCCCGGTCGGTGTACACCTCCGGGAAGGGGAGTTCCGCCGCCGGGCTGACCGCCAGCGCGGTCCGCGACGACTTCGGCGAGGGCCAGCAGTGGTCCCTGGAGGCCGGCGCGCTCGTGCTCGCCGACCAGGGGATCGCGGCGGTCGACGAACTGGACAAGATGCGAACGGAAGACCGCTCGGCCATGCACGAAGCGCTCGAGCAGCAATCTATTAGCGTAAGTAAGGCCGGGATCAACGCGACGCTCAAATCCCGGTGTTCGCTGCTCGGCGCGGCGAATCCGAAATACGGCCGGTTCGACCAGTACGAACCGATCGGCGAGCAGATCGACCTCGAACCGGCGCTGATCTCGCGGTTCGATCTCATCTTCACCGTCACCGACAAGCCCGACGAGGAGCGCGATCGGGATCTCGCCGAACACATCATTCAGACCAACTACGCCGGCGAGTTGCACACCCACCGGACGGAGACGGCGGCCTCCGACTACAGCGAGGAGGAGGTCGAGGCGGTCACCAACGAGGTGGCGCCGGTGATCGAACCGGAACTCCTGCGGAAGTACATCGCCTACGCGAAACGCAACGTCTTCCCGACGATGACCGAGGACGCGAAGGAGGTCATCGAGAACTTCTACGTCGACCTCCGATCCCGGGGCTCCGACGAGGATTCGCCGATCCCCGTCACCGCCCGGAAGCTGGAGGCGCTGGTCCGGCTGGCGGAGGCCTCCGCCCGGGTACGCCTCTCCGACACCATCGAGGAGGAGGACGCCGAGCGGGTGACCTCGATCGTCCGCTCGTGTCTGGAGGACATCGGGATGGACCCCGAGACCGGCGAGTTCGACGCCGACATCGTGGAGACCGGGACCTCGAAGACCCAGCGCGACCGGATCAAGAACGTGAAGGGGCTGATCAGCGAGGTCGAGGAGGAGTACGACGAAGGCGCCCCCGTCGACGAGGTGCTCGACCGCGCGGAGGCGACGGGCATCGAGCGCTCGAAGGCCGAACACGAGATCGAGAAGCTCCGCCGGCAGGGCGACGTCTACGAGCCACAGACCGACTACCTCCGGACGGTCTGACCGTGCTGCGGCGCTGTCCCGACCACGGTCCCTCCGAGAGCGACGCGGACGCCGGCGGGGGGCGACGGGGGAGCCACCGCCGGCGATCCTCGCGGCGACGGGAGCGGCTGTCCGGTCTGTGGTCGAGCGGGCGAGACCCTCCTCTCGGCGGAGCGCCGGGAGCGCCTCTCGAAGTTCGTCAGCGGCACGCTCCGGCGCTTCCGGGACGACGCTGGCCCCACCCCCGGCGAGAGGGAGTGGGTCGCGTGGGACGCGCTGGTCGACGCCGTCGCCGACCGCTACTCCTGGGCCGACGAGGGGGCGCTCGCAGCGGTCGTCACCGCCGACCCGAAGGGGCGCTTCGAGCGCGACGGGGGGCGCGTCCGGGCGACCTACGGCCACTCTATCGACGTCGACCTCGAACCGACCGAGGCGCCCGTCCCGGACCGCCTCTACCACGGGACGCCCCGCCGGAACGCCGGGGCGATCCGCGAGGGGGGTCTGGGACCGATGGGCCGCCAAGCGGTCCACCTCTCGGCCGACCCCGCGACGGCCCGCCAGGTGGGGCGGCGTCACGGCGATGACCCGGTCGTCTTCGCCGTCGACGCGGCGGGCCTGCTCGCCGACGGCTACCGGGTGACCGGGCCCGGGCGAGCGACCTACACCGTCGAGCGCGTCCCGCCGGCGTACCTCTCGGGAGTGGATGAGGACGGCGGTAGAGGCGGAGCGGCGAGCGACCGCGGCTGAGACCGGGGCGGCCCGCGCGTCGTTCCCCACGTACCTTCGAGAACCGCGAGCCGGGAGGGCCGCCGGACCGTCGCGCCCGGCGAGTGCCGCCGCAAGGGCCATGGGCTCGCCGTCCCTACCCGGCGTATGATCGATCGGGTCGTCCTCTCGCACCCGGCCGCCCTGAGCGGGTGGGGTCGGATGCAGATCGACACGACGCACTTCCGGGCGTGGCTGCGCCGGACCCACGACGGCTTCGAGACCGGCGAGCGCTTCGAGGAGTTCGCCGACGTGGGCTGCTGCGGCGACGCGCTCCACGTCCCGTTCGTCGTCGAGGACGTCGAGGGATCGGGCGCCGTCACCGACGAGACCGACATCGAGTACGTCGAGCGCGAGGGGTGTGACTTCGAGGGGGGCTGGCAGGTACAGAGCGAGGCCGGCCCCTGAGCGGCCGGTAGCGGGGCCGGCGGCGACCGGGCGGTCGTTTTTTGTCGGACGGGGACTTCCCCCCGCCGTGGACCGGATCTCCGCGCTCCGGAACGTCGAGCAGGCGCTGACCGACTTCGAGGCCGGCGAGTGCGACCTCGCGACCATGGAGCGCCGCGTCCGGGGGACCCTCCGGACCTACGCGACGGAGTTCGCGGACCTCGACGCCTACCGGGCGAGCGGCGGGACCGTCGACGGGATGGTCGTCGTCGCGGACGCGCCGACGGAGGCCCGCGAGCGCGTCCGCGACCTCGCCGACGCGGCCCCCGGCGACTTCGACGTCGAGCGCGTCGAGTAGCCGGCCCGACCGATCCACTTTAGTTCTCTAGATCGTGAGAGACTCGTCGTGATACTAGTCGTCGCCTACTCGCGGGCCGCGCGGGCCACCCTCCGGAACGTCCACGACGCCCACGACGGGGCGGTCGTCCGCCGGTTCGGCCGCGTCGCGCTGCTGGAGGCCACCGAACTGGGCGCCTTCCTCGCCCTGCGCCTCCGGGAGAAACACGGCGGTAACGTGCAGGTCGAACGCGTCCGACCGTTCAACGAGTTCGAGACCGTCCCCGAGAGGGTTCGGGCGGCCGCATCGGCCTACGAGGACCGCGAGCACCCGAGCACGCCCTACGCGACGTTCGCGGCCGGCCGCGACCACCCCGACCCCGAGGCGATGGCCGGCCGGGAGCTGTGAGGGTCGACCTCCCGGGGGCCGTCAGGCGGGGCCGGGCCGTCGACCTCCGGGAGGCCGCTCCCGGACGCGACGCCGTCCTGAGGGCGGTCCGCGAGGGGGCGGCGTGGCTTGACTGTCCGCCCCCCGGACCGCTGTTCGAGCGCGTCGGCGCCGTCGACGGGACGGCCGTGGAGCGCCGGGCCGCGCTCGCGGCGGCCGCTCGCTCGCGGGGGGAGACTGCGCCGGAGGACGAGCGCCCGTCGCCCGCCTCCAGGGGCGCGTGCAGGCCCGACGCGAGGACGAGAGCGAGAGCGGCGACGCGGAGACCGATCTGTCGACCGCGGTCCGCGAACTCTCCGAGCGGGAGACGGAACTCGCGGCCGCCGAGCAGGCCCTCGCCCGGGCGCGCGAGCGACGCCGTGAACACCGGGACGCCCGCGAGCGACGCCGCCGACTGGAGGACCGGGCGGCGAATCTCGCCCGGGCGGCCCGCGACTCCCTCGCGGCGGCGGTCCGCGAAGACTACCGGGTGGCGCTGGCGGCGCTCCCGGGCGGGCCGAGCGGCCCGGGCGGCGAGCGGGCGACCCCGGTCGCCGACCGCGACCCCGACCCCGGTCCGGCGGCGGTCGCGTTGGCGGCCTACCGCGTCGGCGAGCCCTCCGCCCCCGTCGTGTTGGCCTGCGACCGCTTCGCCGATCCGGCGGCCGCCGCCGACTGGCTGGGCGCGCCCGTCCTCCGGCTGTAGTTTATCCGGGATAGCGCGGCCACCGACGGCATGGACGCCGACTGGACGACCGCCCGCGCGGGCGACGCCACGCTCGTCTCGGTCGTGCTGCGGGTCGACCGCCCGCGGCGCGTCCGGGTGACGAACGAACTCGACGGCCCCGTCTGGCCGCCGCGCCGCCGGGGCGCCCCGGCCGCGGGCTGGGACGAGACCGGCTTCGAGGGGCGCGTCGAAAAGCGGCGCGCGCTCGGATACGCGACGCCGGCCGCCCCGGGCGAACCGCCCGTCGACGTCGAGTGGCTGGGACCGGCCGACGACGCCCCGGAGCGGGGGACCGACCGCGCGGACGTCCCGTCGGTCGACCCCACCGCGGACGGCGTCGTCCGGGCGCTCGGCGACCCGCGACCCCCCCGCGACGCGGTCCCGTCGCCCGGATCCTCCGAGGGAGAACCGGGCGCTCCCGGGCCGACCGGCCCCGCTGCCGACCGGCCGGACGGAGGCGGCGCGGACCGGGCGGCCGATCCCGCCGGGGACGCGTCGACTGCCGGCGGTTCCGATCCCCGCTTCGGTTCCGAGTCACTGGACGCGATCGAGGAGCGAGTCGGGCGCGCTGAGGCGCTGGCCGGGGCCGACACGCTCCCCGCGGCGACGGCCGCCGTCGAGGACGCCGGCGGGCTGGCTGCGGTCCGCGAACTGGCGGCGCGCCTCGACGACGACGCCGCTGCGCTGGCGCGGATCGAGCGGCGGGCGCGGGCGCTCCGGGAGCGCGTCCGCTCGACCGAGGTGCCCGTCGAGACCCTGGAGCGACTGGCGTGATCCTGGCCGTCGCCGGCGGGAAGGGAGGCGTCGGCACGTCGACGGTGGCGTACAACCTCGGGGCGACGCTCGACGCGGTCGTCGTCGGACGAGGACGAGAGCGAGAGCGGCGACGCGGAGACCGATCTGTCGACCGCGGTCCGCGAACTCTCCGAGCGGGAGACGGAA
>PXRR01000024.1 GCA_003021975.1 Halobacteriales archaeon QS_5_70_17
GGCGCCTCCGGGAGATGCTCGACGGCTACCAGCTCGACGCGAAGGCCGTCCGCACCTGCCGGTACTGCGCCGGCGCCGGGCGGTACTCGCCGCTGACGAGCGAAACGGCGATCAGGACCGACGACGAGTTCATCTGTCCGGACTGCGCCAAGCGGGAACTTGAGCGGGAACTGAACTACCGGAACCTCCAGTCGGGCGCCCGCGAGCGCCTCGAGGACCTCCTGGTGGAGGTCGGCGACCTCGACCGGATCGTCGACCTGCTCCAGGGACGGCTCGACCCAGAGCTGACGAAGTTCGACGAGATCTCGGCGACCACCGAGGAGGTCGATCCCGTCCCGACGGACTCGCTTCCCCTCCACTCCGACCTGAAGGGGAAGGTCGCCGGCCAGTTCGACACGCTGTTGCCGGTCCAGAGCCTCGCGGTCGAGAACGGCCTCTTCGAGGGCCGCGACCAGCTAGTGGTCAGCGCGACCGCCACCGGGAAAACGCTGGTCGGCGAGATGGCCGGCATCGACCGCGCGCTCGAGGGCGAGGGGAAGATGCTCTTTCTCGTCCCGCTGGTCGCGCTCGCCAACCAGAAACACGAGCAGTTCGAGGAGGAGTACGGCGACCTCGTGGACGTCACAATCCGCGTGGGCGCCTCGCGGATCCGCGACGACGGCGCGCGCTTCGACCCCGACGCGGACGTCATCGTCGGCACCTACGAGGGGATCGACCACGCGCTGCGGACGGGGCGGGACCTCGGGGAGATCGGCACCGTCGTCATCGACGAGGTCCACACCCTCGGAGAGACCGACCGCGGGCACCGCCTCGACGGGCTGATCTCGCGGCTGAAACACTACACCGAGAACCGGGGCTACGACGCCCAGTGGATCTACCTCTCGGCGACCGTCGGCAACCCCGAACAGCTCGCTCGCGGACTGGACGCGACGCTCATCGAGTTCGAGGAGCGCCCGGTCCCCATCGAGCGACACGTCACGTTCGCCGACGCCGCCGAGAAGATCGACATCGAGAAACAGCTCGTCAAACGCGCCTTCGACGAGAAGTCGAGCAAGGGCTACCGGGGCCAGACGATCATCTTCACCAACTCCCGGCGGCGCTGCCACGAGATCTCCCGGAAACTGGAGTACTCCAGCGCCCCCTACCACGCGGGGCTCGACTACGGCCGCCGGAAGCGCGTCGAGCGCCAGTTCGGCGATCAGGACCTCGCCGCGGTCGTCACGACGGCGGCGCTGGCCGCCGGCGTCGACTTCCCGGCCTCGCAGGTGATCTTCGACTCGCTGGCGATGGGCATCGAGTGGCTCTCCGTCCAGGAGTTCCACCAGATGCTCGGCCGGGCCGGCCGCCCGGACTACCACGACAGGGGGACGGTGTACGTCCTCGTCGAACCCGACGGCGTCTACCACAACTCCATGGAGATGACCGAAGACGAGGTGGCGTTCAAGCTCCTGAGAGGCGAGATGGAGCCCGTCTCGACCCCCTACGACGAGGGGGCGGCCGTCGAGGAGACGCTCGCGAACGTCGTCGTCGCGGGCATGGGCGCCAAGCGGCTCAACGACCGCATGATCGGACAGGTGCCGACGAAACACGCCCTAGGGAAGCTCATCGACTACGGCTTCATCGACGGCGCCGACGCCGAGCCGACGCCGCTGGGCCGCGTCGTCGCCCGGCACTTCCTCTCGCCGAAGCGGGCGTTCGTCATGCTCGATGGCGTCCGTGGCGAGGACGGCCCCTACGACGTCGTCGCCGACGTCGAGTTGCTCGACGAGGAGTCCTGACCGAGGCGACGCCGGCGCCGCTCTCCGGGTGAGCTACAGCGAGCGAAAGAGCCACTCGACGTCCGCCGGATCCATCTCCGCCACCCGCTCGTCGACTGCCATCCGGAGTTCGGCCTGGCGCTCGCGAAGCCGGGCGTACTCCTCGCTGTCCGCGAGTTCGTCCCCGGATTTCTCCGCCTCGAGGGTCGCTCGCTTCTGGGCGACGGCGTACAGTTCGTTGAGCCGGCGGTCGTAGCCGTCGATCCGGAGCAATCGGTCGACGGCCGCCCGGACGTCGTCGCCGTCGACGGGCTTCGAGACGTACTCGTCGAACGGCATGTCGACGATGTCGAAATCGGGGTCCTTGCCGGTGACCATCGCGACCGGGCAGTCGTAGCCCGTCTCGCGGAACCGCTCGAGGAGTTCGTCGCCCGAGAGACCGGGCATCTGCCGGTCGAGCAGCACCGCGTCGACGCTCTCGTCTATCGCCGCCAGGGCCGCCTCCCCGCCGGTGGCGGTCTCTACGCGGTAGTCCTCCGCCAGCCAGAGCTCGAACGCCTCGACGACTCGCTCCTCGTCGTCGACGACGAGGACCGTCGCCGGATCCTCGCGATCGGGGCGGGGTTCGGGAGGCGGCCGCTCCTCCCCGCCCTCGGTCATCGAGCATCGACCTCGAAGCGCGCGCCGCCGTGCTCGCTGTCCGCGGCGGCGACCGTCCAGCCGTGGGCCTCGGCGACGTCCCGGACGATGCTCAGCCCGTAGCCGGTTCCGTCTTCGGCCGTGGTGTAGCCGTACTCGAACAGCCGGTCGGGGTCGCCGTCGTCGATCCCCGGTCCGTCGTCAGCGACGTAGAACCCCTCGCCGTCGAGGCTCCCGATCCGGACGGTGACGCCCTCGCCGGCGTGCTCGACGCTGTTGCGAAAGAGGTTCTCGAGCAGCGTTCGGAGTCGTTCGGAGTCGGCCGTGACCGTCGGGAGCGTCCCTCGGACTGTCAGCGTTCCGGACTCGCTGCCGGCGGTCGTCCACGCCTCCGCCGCGAGCGCCTCGAGGTCGACCGGCTCGGTCTCGCCGACCGCTCGCCCCTGCTTGGCGAGGCTCAGCACGCCGTCGATGAGGTCGTCCATCCGGTCGAGGGCGGCCTCGAGATCGGCGAGCGCCTCCTCGTCACCGGCCCGTGCGAGCGCGACGGCCGCTCGGGCGGTCTGCAGCGGGTTCCGGAGGTCGTGGGAGACGACGCCGGCGAACTCCTCGAGGCGCTCGTTCTGCCGTTCGAGCCGCCGCTGGCGCTCTCGCTGCTCGGTGATGTCGCGCATGATCCCGGAGAACACCTGATCGCCCCCGTAGACGTGTTCCTCGAACGTGATCGAGAGCGGTACCTCGTGACCGTCCCTGTGTTCGGCCGGTAGGTAGATGTCGTTCCAGTCGAGTTCCCGCTCGCCCGTCTCGAGGTACCGCCGAACGGACGCGAAGTGGTCCCCGTGGAACCGGTCGGGCATGATTGCGGTCAGCTTCTTTCCGATCAGTTCCTCCGGGTCGTAGCCGAACACGCGTTCGACGGACCGGTTGGCGTAGATGATCGTGCTCTCCTTGTCGATCGTGACGATCGCGTCCGACCCGTTTTCCACGAGCGACCGGAAGAACTCCGTGCCTCGGATTCGCGCCTCGAGATCCGCCGTCGAAACTTCCCTCTCGCTCGACGATTCGGAGCGTTCCATTACCCGCGGATAGCCTCGGACGGTGATAAATTAGGTTATAAGTAAACTGACAAAAAGGGCAAGTTTCCGCCGCCGCCCGGTCGAATCGCTACGTTCTGCCGGTTCCGCCGGTCAGCTCCCGCAGGCGCACCTCGTTGTCGGTGATCGTCTCGACGGAGGCCTCCTGCAGGGGGTAGGTGTCCTCGTCGCGGTCGCCCCACCCGAGTTTGGACATCACCGTCTCGGTGATCCCGGGGTCGGGATCCACGTGGGCCGTCCCGTGTTCGACGTCGACGATCCGTCCGACCTCTTCGCCGTCCGGTCCGACGACCTCTTTGCCCTCGTCGTCCTCGGTGATCTCCGTTCTCGTTGCCATAACATCGACAGATGTCGTCGGCGCCGGTGATATAGGGTGGGCTTGCGAGTGATGGGTTCGGTCGTACCGACCGACGATCCCGGTCGACGGGCGTCGGCGCTCGGCGACCGAGACTGTCTCCTCGGCCGTCTCGGCGACGTGTCGGACGTCCGGTGGAAACGGCTTCTCTTCGTCGCGCGCCCGGCCGAGTCCCGAACCCGAGCGGCCCCCGGTAGGCGCGACGTAGGCGGTCCCTCCCTCGGCCGAGTCGACGTGGCCGAGCAGTTCGCCGCTCGACGCCCGGACCTCCTTGCCCTCGTCGTCGGGTGAGAGCGTGGCTTCGCTCACGCGTTCACGGAGACGGGCCGGCCGCTTCGACGTCCGGCCTGCGTCCGGCGGCGCCAGGGACCGCCCGCCGGCGACCGGCGCGGGGGACCGCAGCGAGCGGTCAGGCCAGCGGCGTCCGCTCGACGACCGTGCCGTCGTAGGTGGGGTACTGCTCGACGATCTCGCCGCGGTCGGCGTCGCCGTCCTCGATCATCTCCTCGAGGAGCCACCACGCCAGTTCGACGTGTTCGCTCTTGACGGAGTAGAACTCCTCGGGGACGCCCAACTCCCGCAGGCGCTCCTCGGCCAGCCAGGTCTTCCCGTAGACGATCGTCCCGTCGTCGGTCACCTGGTCGAACTCGCGGCGGACGTTGCGGGCCATCCGCTTGAGGCGGTTCCTGTGCTGGGCGGCGTCCTTGAAGACGCTCGTACAGAAGTAGACCTTCGGGTGGTCGGCCATTTCCTCCAGGACGCCGTGGCTCCCCTCGACGGCGCTCATGTGCCCTTCGCGGAGTTCGAAGCCCTCCTCCTGCATCCGGCGGTAGTTTCCGTCGGACATCTCGAACTCGTTGACGTTGCAGAACTCCGCGGCCCCCTCGTCGAGGAACTCGAGGAACTCCTCCTCGGCGCGGATGCCTGGAATCTCGAAGGCGGGCGTGAGTCCCTCCTCGCGGGCGATGTAGAGGATCTCCTCCCACTCGGTCCCGTGGAGGTCGCCCCACTGCTCGAACGGGGGGTGAAAGCGGATCTCGTCCAGTCCGGCCGCCGAGAGGCGGCGCATGTTCTCCCGGCCGCCGGTGATGCCGGTGTAGAGGTGGGTGTGGTGGTCCTCGCCGAACTCGTCTTTCAGCAGGCGGAGGTACCGGCAGGTCTTGGCCATCGCCTCCTGGGGCTCGCCGCCGGTGATCGAGGTGCCCAGCGCGTCCATTCGCTTCGCCTCCTCGATGACGTCCTCGTCGTCCTCGACCAGTCGCTCGTTGGCGTAGACGTCGGTGACGTTCTTGCGGTTCTCCCCGAGCGGGCAGTAGAAACAGTCCCGCTGGTCGCAGTAGCCGTAGACGAACAGCACCATCTTGCCGCCCTTGGCGCACTGTTCACACCCCTTCGAGATCATCAGTTGTCCTACGTTGTTCGCCGAGGCGCAAAAGGAGTGCGTTCTCCCCGTCGACCGCGGGGAGTGCGCCCGCGGCCGACCCGGCGTACGTCCGCGCGGTCAGTTACCCTCGCTCTCGCCGTCACCGTCGCCGCTCTCGCCCGCGCCGCGCTCGTAGTGGGTCGTGACCGTCGCCCGGCCGATGGTCGCGTCGTCGATCGCCGACTGGACCGCGGCGGGTTCGGCGCCGCCCTCGACGTCGATGGCCTCCGAGAGACCGAAGAGGGTGATGTGGTAGTTGTGACGCTCGCCCTCCGGCGGACAGGGACCGCGGTAGCCCACGTCCCCGAAGCCGTTGGTCCCCTGGCGGAGCGTCGCCGCGTCGCTCTCGCCTCCCATGGGCGTCACCTCCGAGAGGCGCACCTCGGGGTCCCTCGGGAGCGACTCCGGGACGTCCGGGAGGTTCGGCGGGATCGCCCAGACCGTCCAGTGGACGAAGCCGTCGGCGTCGGGGTCAGTGAGCGTCACCGCGAGCGACTCGATCCGCCCGGCCACCTCGGTCAGGATCACCTTCGGGGAGACGTTCTCCCCGTCGCAGGTGTACTTGACCGTCAGCGGGTGGTCCGATTCGACGCCCTGGACGTCGAACGAGACCGTCGCGGCCGCGGTACCGGTTCCGCCGCCGGCCGTCCCCTCGATCGTACAGCCCGCCAGTCCCGCGGTCGCCCCCACGGCCGCGAGGAAGGCCCGTCGCTCCATATCGGGCCTACGCCGCCTCGGGTTTTCAACCCCCGTGGTCGACGGTGCCGACCGCGGCCACGAGGTATATGCCCCGACCGGCCGGACGGCCGGTATGGTCGACCGAGTCGGTCGCGACGATCGGAGGACGCGGCGACGACTGCTGGGAGCGCTCGCGGGCGGCGGAGCCGCCGCTCTCGGCGGCTGTCTGGACTTCGTCACCGGCGAGGACCCGGCGACCTTCGAGGCCAGCGCGGCGACGGTCGCCGAGGCGACTCTCCAGGAGACGAAGTACGAACACCAGGGAACCCGCAGCGACACCGTCACCCGGGAGTTCGAGGCCGGCGGGGAGTCCCGCTCGGTCGAAGTGGTGAACAGGATCGCCGAGTACGACCGCGGGATCGACGTCCCGGGGATCGGGCGCGCCCGGGCGGCCGTCTTCACCGCGCTGAGCACGCCCCAGGTCGAGGTGCTCGGGCAGACGTTCAATCCCGTCGAGGACATGTCGACCGACGACCTCGCCGCGAAGGTCCAGCAGCGCTACGACCGGATCGAGAACCTCGACCGGGAGAGTTCGCGCGACGTCGCGCTGCTCGGGGAGACGACGGCCGCGACCCGGTACGCCGGCGAGGCGCGTCTGGTCGACGCGGACGCGACAGTCGACGTCTACGTGACGGTCACCGAACCCGTCGAGTCCGGCTCGGACTTCGTGCTCGCGTTCGGGGGCTACCCGCAGGT
Source organism: Halobacteriales archaeon QS_5_70_17 (assembly GCA_003021975.1). Taxonomy (GTDB): domain Archaea; phylum Halobacteriota; class Halobacteria; order Halobacteriales; family Haloarculaceae; genus Halomarina. The sequence continues at coordinate 6,703 of PXRR01000024.1, forward strand.
CCTCGACGAGCAGGGGTCGATCACGGCGATGATCGAGGGCGTCGACCACGGCGAGTAGCCCGGCCGGCGAACCGCCGGACTCGGCCGGGATCCGCCGGGTCGGGGGATGATCACCGGACCCGCGCCCCGAAAAGAGTTAACCGGTGCCGGCGTACGGTCGAACGATGCTGCTGGTGTTGTGTGTCGACCTGGACGACGACCTCGGTCGGAAGACCGACTTCGACACGCCGGTCGTCGGCCGCGAGGCGGTCCAGGACGCGGCGGTCGCGCTCGCCACCGCCGACCCCGAGGACTCCGACGTCAACGTCCTCTTCGAGGGGTTGCACCTCCACGACGCGGTCGACGACGAGCAACGCGAGGTCGCCGTCGTCACCGGGACCGACGGCGGCGACGTGGCGGCCAACCGGAAGGTCGGGGAGGAGGTCGACACCGTTCTCGCGCGACTCACCACCGGCGAGGACGTCCGCGCGGTCGTCGTCACAGACGGCGCACAGGACGAGAGCGTGATCCCGGTGATCCGCTCGCGGGTCCCCATCGACGGCGTCCAGCGGGTCGTCGTCCGGCAGGCCCAGGACCTGGAGTCGATGTACTACACGTTCAAGCAGGTCCTCGACGACCCCGAGACCCGGGGGACGATCCTCGTCCCGATGGGGATCCTGCTGCTGGTCTACCCCGTGCTGGTCGTCGCCAACGCGCTCGAACTCCCGGGGGCGACCTTCGGCGTCGTCTCCGGACTGCTCGGACTCTACCTGCTCTTCCGGGGACTGGGGCTGGAGCGGACGATCGACAGCGCGGTCGACCGCGCCCGCGCCAGCCTCTTTACCGGGCGGGTGACGCTGATCACCTACGTCGTCGCCGCGGCGCTGTTCGTCATCGGGGGCGCCGGCGGCGTCGAGACGGTCCGGAGCCACGGCGGCCTCGCGGCCCTCGGAGTCGGGGAGGCGGTCGCCGCGTTCGTCTACGGGTCGATCCAGTGGTTCGCCGCCGCCGGCGTCACCGCCAGCCTCGGGCGGGTCACCGACGAGTACCTCCACGACTCGTTCGAGTGGCGCTACATGAACGCCCCCTTCTACGTGGCGGCCATCGCGCTCGTGCTCCACGGCCTGAGCGCATTCTTCGTCTCGGAGGGCGCCTTCGCGCTCGACGCGCTGTCGTATCTCGCGACGACGCTCGTCGTCGGCACGCTCGTCGGCGTCGTGAGCACGCTCGTGTTCGCCATCGCCGAGACGCGATTCGCCAGGACGCCCGAGACGACCGCCTGAGCGGTCGCCGAATCGCGGTCGCCGCCGACCTCCCCGGGCAACGCCTATGTTTCCTCGCACCGAGGGACGGCGACATGGCGACCGACTGCCGCTCGGGGGTGGCCTGATGCCCCTCGACACCGACGCCGAGGCGTGGATCAACGCCGACGCCGCATCGACCCACCGCGACGAGGTGCTCGCTTACCTCCGGGAGTACTCCGGATCGGCCTTCCACGCCCGCGAACTCGCCGACGCGGTGATGGGCACCGACTGGGCCGGCCGGGCGGAGGCGGCCGCGCGCGGCGACGGCGCGACGGTCGACCACGTCCACACCATGTACCTCCACGACCAGCTCAACGAACTGGTCCGGGAGGGGGAGGTCGTCGCCCGGAACGTCCCGACGGCCAGGATCGACGATCGGGCGATCCCCTCCGGATGGGACTACGTCACGTACTTCGCGTACGGCGGCGGGTGACCGCTACTCCGCGGCGGGAAGCGGGGAGCGCTACCGCTCCTCGACGTAGGTGAACCAGTCGTCGTGGTCGTCAGTGCCGCGCTCCACGAGGTCGAAGAACGCCGACTGGATCTCCTCGGTGACGGGTCCGCGGGTCCCCGCTCCGATCCGGGTGTCGTCGACGGTCCGGATCGGGGTGACCTCCGCGGCGGTGCCGGTGAAGAACAGCTCGTCCGCGGTGTACAGCTGGCCCCGGGAGATGACGGCCTCGTCGTGGACCTCGTAGCCGAGTTCCTCCGCCAGCGTGATCGCCGTCTTGCGGGTGATCCCGTCCAGGATCGACTGGGCGAGCCCGGGGGTGTAGATCTCGCCGTCTTTCACCACGAAGAGGTTCTCGCCGGGCCCCTCGGCGACGTTGCCCTCCTTGTTGAGCACGATGGCCTCGACGTAGCCGTTCTCGCGGGCCTCCTCGCCGGCCAGCATCGAGTTGATGTACGGCCCGGTCGCCTTCACGTTGGTCGGGATCTGGCTGGAGGAGTGTTTCCGCCACGAGGAGACCATCACGTCGACGCCCTCCTCGAGGGCCTCCTCGCCGAGGTACGCGCCCCACGGCCAGCAGGCGACCATCGTCCGGGTGGGGCAGTCCTTCGGCGAGACGCCCAGCGAGTTGTAGCCGTAGAAGACCAGCGGTCGGATGTAACACGACTGGAGGTCCTGCCGGCGGATCAACTCGACGGTGGCCTCGGTCAGTTCCTCGCGGGAGTAGTCGATGTCGTGGTCGAGGGGCCGCGCCGAGTCGTACAGCCGATCGAGGTGTTCCTCCCACCGGAAGATGGCGGGCCCGCGCTCGGTGTCGTAACAGCGGACCCCCTCGAAGACGCCGGTGCCGTAGTGCAGCGAGTGAGTGAGGACGTGGACCTGCGCGTCCTCCCAGTCGACGAATTCCCCATCCATCCAGATGGTGTCGACGTCCATGTCGGCGAATGCCATGTACGTCCCTCCGCGTCGGGCGTAATGAGTGTTGGCGATTCTTGCCCCGTCCGCCGCTCGACGGTCGGCCAGTTCCGGTGTCTCGGCCGGGCCGTGACAACCTTGTCGTGTCCCCCCGAGGTAAGGACGGTATGTTCGACGGTTCCGCGTCGCTGTACGCCGCGGTGGCGGTCATCGGGCTGATCCACGGCGCCGAACCGGGCCACGGCTGGCCCGTCGCCGCCGCCTACGCGCTCGACCGCTCGCGGACGTGGGCCGCCGGCCTCCTCGCGGGACTCGTGATCGGCGTCGGCCACCTGATCAGCTCCATCGCCGTCGTCGCCGCCTTCCTGCTCGCGGCGTCGTACTTTCAGGTCACCGACCTCTGGTGGGTGCGCTACGTCGCCGGCGTCCTCCTGATCGCGCTCGGGATCCGGGAGTACTACCACGGCCACGAGCACGGTCACGACCACTCTTCGGCGCACGAACACAGTCACGATCACGAACAAGATTATGACGACGACCACGACGGCTCCCCCGGGTCCGGGGGAACGCACGGCGACGGACGCGACCACCGCGGCCACGACGACGGACCGTCGCTGGCGGCCGAAGACCCCCGCGGGCTGGCGGGACTCGCGAGCACGGCGTTCGTCCTCGGGTTCGCCCACGAGGAGGAGTTCGAGATCCTGGCGTTCTGCACGGGCGCGGCCGACCGCTGCGTGGAGTTGATGGTCGTCTACGCGCTGGCGGTGATCGTCGCCCTCGTGGCGCTGACGCTGCTGCTCGTGGGGGGGTACGAGCGCTACGAGCAGCGGGTGGGTCGGTACGCCGACTACCTGCCGACGGTGTCGGCGGCCGTGCTGATCCTGATGGGACTCGGCTTTCTCGTGGGAGTGCTGTAGCGGCGCGCGGCCCTGGGGAGTGCCGACGACGCGAGTCGGACCCCTGGAGCTAGGCGAACCGCTCGACGAGGTCCCGACCCTCCAGGTAGACGAGACCGTGGCGTTCGGCGTACGAGCGGGCGTCCGCGGGAGAGAGCGCGCGGCCGGTCTCGTCGTCGAGCATCTCACAGACGACGACCGCCGGCGGTCGGTCCGCGGCCGCCGCCAGCGCGAGGCCGAGTTCCGTGTGGCCCTCGCGGTCCGCGAGCAGTTCCGGCGCGCCCCGGAGGACGTGAACGTGGCCGGGCGAGCGGAACTCCTCGGCGAAGTCAGTCCGCCCGGGCGCGGCGGCGGCCCCGGCGAGTTCGGTGACGGTGCGCGCCCGGTCCTCGTCGGTGACGCCGGTGTAGGTCTCCCGGTGGTTGACCGTCAGCGAGAACGACGAGCGCTCGTCGTAGTCGAGGTCGTGAGCGCCGCTGGACGGGTGATCGAGCGTCTCCTGGAGGAGGGGGAGGTCGAACGCCTCGCAGACGGCGTCCGAGAGCGCGACGCAGATCAGCCCGCCGGCGTCGTTGCGCAGGCGGGCCACCGCGTCGGGGGTGACGACGCCGGCGGGGTAGACGAGGTCGGTCTCGCCCTCCCGTTCGGCGGCGTCGTGGATCAACACGGGATCGCCCCGACGGAACGCGGCGACGGCCCGGTCGACGGCGGGGTCGCTGTGCCGGGCGTCAGTCCTCGACACGGATCGTCACCTCGTCGCCGTCGTCCAGGTCGAGTTCGTCGCGCAGCCGATCGGGGGCGATGAGCTCAGCCTGGTCCTCGCCGTGGTGGCTGCGCTCGGGGGCGATGAGGTGGACCGGCTCGTAGCGCCGCCCCTCGGACTCCAGCACGGCGGGCCAGCAGAACGCCGGGCCGTAGGTGCGCTCCTCGTCCTCCCAGCCGTCGATCCGGACGGGGTCGACGTGGTCGAGCCCGGCCCTGGCGCGGGTGCTCTCCTCGTCGAGTTCGACGTTCAGCGTCCCGGCGAACGGTTCGTAGCCCAGGCGCTCCCGGAACTGCTCCATGTAGCCCGGCAGCGAGATGTAGTGTCGACCCTCGCCCATCCCGTCGGTGACAGTCCCGCGGAGGTCGATGCTCGCCTCCTCCTCGAAGAGCCGGCGGTAGTCGGCGTACTCGCGTTCGAGGACCCGACGGCCCTCCTCGGTCGTCGTCACGTACTGCCCGTCGGCGACCATCTCGCGGTCGATCAGCCCCCCGTCTTCCAGCTCCTGGAGGCGCCGGGAGACGGTCTGGGTCGAGACGTCGAGCCCGTCGGCGAGGCCGCCACACGAGACGTGCGCGCGGCCGCCGAGCGCCCCCTCGAGAGCGAGCAGCTTCAGCGTCTCGCGGGCGTCAGCTCCCACCGCGAGCGTCGGTTCGGCCATACCCGAACTCCGGGTTCACGACGCATAAGCGTACCGAATATGGGACGCATCTCAGAATTGAGAACAAACCGTCCTCCCACGCCCGTCGGTTCGGTCCAGGGTCGGGAAAAGGGTCCGGTTCCGGCAGGGCCGCCGCCCGTCTTCGGAAACCCCTTTAGCGGCCGCAGGCAACCCGGGGTATGTTCCTACCGTTCCGCGACGAGGTCCGGACGGTCCTCGGGGCCGCCCTCGAGGCGGCGGGCCACGAGGTCGAGGACCTCGGCATCGAGGAGCCGCCCGAGGAGTTCGACGCCGTGCTCGCGTCCAGCGTCGCCTTCCGGCTGGCGGGCGAGGTCGGCGCCCCGCCGCCGGAGGTCGCCGCTCGGATCGCCGACGCCGCCGACCCCTCGGAGGCCGAGTACGTCGGTCGCGTCGAGGCCGCCGGACCGTACGTCAACTTCCTGCCCAGCGAGGCGTACTTCGCCGCGACGCTCGCCGCGGGGCAGCGGGACTCATACGGCCGCCTCGCGCCGACCGGCGACCGGGTCGTCGTCGAGCACACCTCCGCGAACCCGACCGGGCCGATCCACGTCGGCCGGGCGCGCAATCCCATCATCGGCGACGCCGTGGCGAACGTCCTGGAGTTCGCCGGCAACGACGTCGAGCGGCACTACTACGTCAACGACGCCGGCCGGCAGATGGCCGTGTTCACGTGGGCCTACGAGACCTTCGACGAGTCCGACCTCCCGGAGCCCAAGCGCGACCGCGTCGAGTACGACCTCGTGCGCTACTACCGGACGGGCAACGAGTACCTGGAGGAGGCCGCCCCCGAGGAGCGCACCGAGGCCGAAGCCGAGATCGAGTCGATCATGCAGGGGCTGGAGGCCGGCGACGAGGCGGCATACGAGCGCGTCTCGACGGTCGTCGACCAGGTGCTCTCGGGGATGCGGGAGTGTCTCGCCCGCCGAGGACGTCGTCGACCGGCTCAAGGACCTCGACGGCGCCGTCTACGAGGAGGGCGCCTGGCAGCTGACCTTCGAGGACATCGAGAAGAACCTCGTTTTCCTCCGGTCGGACGGCACCTCGCTGTACCCCACCCGGGACCTGGCCCACCACGAGTGGAAGTTCGACAACTACGACCGCGCGGTGACCGTCCTCGGCGAGGACCACGAACTCCAGGCCCGCCAGCTCAGGCGGACGCTGGAACTGCTCGGCGACGACACCGAACAGCTCGATCAGGTGCTCTACTCCTACGTCAACCTCCCGGAGGGGAAGATGTCGACCCGCCGGGGGACCGGCATCGACCTCGACGACCTGCTCGACGAGGCCGTCGACCGCGCGCGCGACGAGGTCCAGGAGCGGCTGGACGACCGCCCACGGGACGACAACCTCGGCGAAGCCGACATCGAGCGCATCGCCCACCAGGTGGGCGTCGGCGCCGTCCGCTACGACATCGTCTCCAAGCAGCCCTCGAAGGCGATCACCTTCGAGTGGGAGCGGGCGCTGGACTTCGAGGCGCAGTCGGCGCCGTACGTCCAGTACGTCCACGCGCGCGCCTGCGGCATCCTGGCGGAGGCCGAGGCCGCCGGCGTCGACCCCGACCCGAACGTCGGCAGTGCGGGCCTCGATGCCCCCGAGGAGCGGGACCTGCTGCGCGTGATCGCCCGGTTTCCGGGGGTCATCGAGCGGGCGGCCGACGACCTCGAGCCCCACCGCGTGGCGACCTACACGCGCGAGTTCGCCGAGACGTTCAACGCCTTCTACCGGGAGTGCTCGGTGCTGAACGCCGAGGGCGACCGCAGGCGGGGACGCCTGGCGCTGGTTGCGGCCGCCCGCCACACGGTCGCCAACGCGCTGAACGCGCTCGGAGTCGCGGCTCCGGAGTCCATGTGACGCGCCGCGCTCGTCCGGTTCAGACCGGGACGAGCGCCGGCGTGAGGCTAGCCCCCAGTACGAGGAGCGCGGCGGCTCCAACTCCCAGCGCGACGAGGAGGAACAGCACGACCCACCCCGCCGGAACGGTCCGGTCGGCCATACTCCGACCGTGGCGGACGAGCCCCTTCACTCCTTCCCACGGCCGGAGCCGCGGGCCGACACCTCGCGCCCGCGGTCCGATCGGCTCACTCGAATATCCGTCGAATGCGGCCGAGCGCACCCGGCGACGGCTCGTCGTCGTCCCCGCTCGCGTCTCCCTCGTCTCTCTCCTCCCCGTTCTCTCCGTCGCCGTCGGCCGTGGCGACGGACTCCCGGCCGTCGCTCTCGGTCTCGCCGTCGCTCTCGGCGTCCTCCGTGACGCCGACGGAGAGGTCCGAGGTGAGCGGCGTCTCGTCGTCCGCCGGGGCGACCGCGGGCGTCAGTCCCTCCGAGAGCGTCGGCGGATCCGGGGCGGCGTGAGCGTAGGTCCCCTCCGGTTCGGGGAGGTGCTCGGCGCCCAGCAGACTGGCCGCGAGCGCGTTGTACGCGCGGGCGGCCTCCGAGCCAGGTTCGGCGACGGCTTCGGCGGTCAGCGCCGGGTCGTCCGGCACCACCGCGAGGACGTCTCCCCCGAGTTCCTCGAGGACTCGCTCGGTCCGCTCGTCGTCGCGCACCCGGGTGACGACGAGTCCGGCGACGCTCCCCTCGACCTCCCTCGCGAGGTCGCCGGTCTTGGCGACGTCCCGGACCGCGACCGGGTCGGGCGTGGTCGCCAGGACGACGGCGTCGGCCAGGCCCAGGGGCACGGCGACCTCGTGGGGGAGTCCCGCGCTGGTGTCGACGACCACGACGTCGTAGTCGCCCTCGCGGAGCGCGTCGACGACGCCGCGAAGACCGGCGGGATCGGCGGCCGCGAACCCATCGAGCGACCGGTCCCCCGGAACGACGTCGACGCCGTGGTCGGTCGTCCGGATCGCGTCCTCGAGGGCGGCCTCGCCGGCGAGGACGTCGTGGATCGTCGGTCCGGCGCCGGGGTCGACCCCCATCATCGGTCCCAGATTCGCCATCGCGAGATCGGCGTCGACGGCGATCGCGTCGTACCCGGCGGCCGCGAACGCCGCGGCGAGGTTGGCCGTCGTCGTCGTCTTACCGACGCCCCCCTTGCCGCCGGCGATGGCGTATACCTGTCCCATCGTCTCCGCGTGGGTCCAGCGTACACAAAACACTTTGCGGTCGCCGACGCCGGCCCGACGGCTCTCTCTCTCAGCTCGCGGCCCTCCTCGGCGTCCCCGCGGTGCAAAGGGTACTTACCTCTCATTCCTGTAGGTGAGACCAATGAGCCAACAGGAGGAACAGTCCGATCGACAAAAGTACGAGTTCCAGAAGGTCATCGAGGATCTCAAGGAGTACGAGGGGTCGGGGACGCAGCTCGTCAGTATCTACGTCCCGCCCGATCGGCAGATCAGCGACGTCGTCGCGCACGTCACCCAGGAGCACTCCGAGGCTGCCAACATCAAGTCCAAGGACACGCGCACGTCGGTCCAGGACGCGCTCACCTCGATCAAGGACCGCCTGCGGTACTACAAGGAGCCCCCCGAGAACGGGATGGTGCTGTTCTCGGGAGCCATCGACACGGGCGGCGGCCGCAGCGACATGGTGACGGAGGTACTGGAGAACCCCCCGGAGCCCATCCAGTCGTTCCGGTATCACTGCGACTCGGAGTTCCTCACCGAACCGCTCGAGGAGATGCTCGGGGACAAGGGGCTGTTCGGCCTCATCGTTCTCGACCGCCGGGAGGCCAACGTCGGCTGGCTGAAGGGCAAGCGGGTCGAACCGGTCAAGTCCGCGAGTTCGCTCGTCCCGGGCAAGCAGCGCAAGGGGGGTCAGTCCGCCCAGCGGTTCGCCCGCCTCCGGTTGGAGGCCATCGACAACTTCTACCAGGAGGTCGCCGAGATGGCCGACGACCTGTTCGTCCCCCGACGCCACGAGATGGACGGCGTGCTCGTCGGCGGCCCCTCGCCGACCAAAGACGAGTTCCTCGACGGCGACTACCTCCACCACGAACTCCAGGACCTCGTGCTCGGCAAGTTCGACGTCTCCTACACCGACGAGTCCGGGCTGTACGACCTCGTCGACGCCGCCGGCGACGTCCTCGCCGAGACGGAGGTGATGAAGGACAAACAGCAGATGGAGGAGTTCTTCAAGGAACTCCACGACGGCGGCCTCGCCACCTACGGGTTCGAGCCGACCCGGCGGAACCTGGTGATGGGCTCGGTCGACCGCCTGCTGATCAGCGAGGACCTCCGGGAGGACGTGGTCACCTACGAGTGTCCCAACGGCCACGAGGAACGCGAGGTCGTCGACCGCCGCGCCGACACGCCCGACCACGGGTGCTCCGAGTGCGGCGAGACCGTCCCCGCCGGGGAGGGCCACCGGGAGGACGCCATCGAGCACCTCATGGAGATCGCCGGCCAGCGGGGCACGGAGACGAAGTTCATCTCCACGGACTTCGAGAAGGGCGAACAGCTCTACACCGCCTTCGGCGGCGTCGCCGGGATCCTGCGGTACTCGACCGGGGTCTGAGGCACTCGACTGCCGGACTCGGCGACCGTACTCGGACGGGTTCGGTCGGTGCGGTTCCTCCTTCGCTGCTGTCTCACGGACGCGGACCCGGACTGCGGTATTTCGCGACGGACTTCCGGGCGAGACTCTCGCACGCCCGCGAGAGCGAGAACCGAGTCGGTCGCGGTCGTTCAGGCGTGGAACGGGCCGTCGGCGACGCGCCGCCGGAGCGCGTCGAGGTCCGGGTTCTCGGCGGTACAGGCCTCGATCAGCGCCATCACCTCCTCGCGGGAGACCTTCACCGGCTCGTCGGTGAAGGTCCGCTCGATGTCGCCGTCGAGTTCGCGCAGCGTCGCCACCGCGAGGAGGTAGGGCAGCGCCCACGCCGCCGTGTCGGCGCCGCGCTCGGCGTCGAGGCGGCGGAGCCACTCGCCGGCCGCCTCGCGGTGAGACCGGGCGCGGTCGATCACTCTGGCGACGACCGCTCGGGCCCCGGCCCGGTGGGTCGGCGAGAGCACTTCGTCCTGCGGCACGCCCTCGTCGGCGAGCCACGTCCGGGGGAGGAAGACGCTGCCCTCCGAGCGGTAGTCGTCGTGGACGTCCTTCGAGATGTTGACCAGTTGCAGGAGTGCGCCGAAGGACGTCGCGCGCTCCCGGAGGTACGCCGCCGCGGTCGGCGGGACGTCGAGCGCGACCAGGTTCGTGACGAGGTGGCCGACGGTGCCGGCGACGTAGTAACAGTACTCCGCGAGGTCGTCGCCCGAGCGGATCCGAAGGCCGCCGTCGGGCGCCCTGTCGGCGTACTCGCGCATCCCGCAGACGAGTTCTCGCGCGGGCGGGCGCATCGCCGCCCGCACCTCGGCGTCGAAGGAGTCGTAGGCGTCGAACACCCGCGGTGCCTGCCGGACGACCGCCCAGTCGGCCGGAGCCTCGGGGGCTTCGGGTTCGAACGCGACCGCAGCGTCGCGGAACGACCGGGCGGTCGTCGGATCGTCCGGATCGAGCGCGGCGTCGTAGCGGGCCAGCAGACGGGCCTTCTCCGGCCCCGGGATGTGGCTCGCGTCCTCGATCGTATCCGGGATCCTGCACAGGAGGTAGCCGACGCAGACGTACGAGCTCATCGGGTCGTCGAGGAGGTCGATGGTGATCGCGAACGTCCGCGAGACCGACGCAGCCACGTCGTGGCTCCACGAGAGCGCCTCGCTCTGTGGAACCGATCGGGTGTCCATTTGACGGGATAACGGGTTTCTCGAACAAAAGACCTGCCGTCGATTCACCGAGCGGACGCGGTCGCTCCCGGGAGCCGCGCGTCACAAAAAAACCGGGCGGTCGGGGGCGATTCACCGAGACGGACGGGTTTCCGGCTAGATGACGCGGTTCTGCAGGTAGTCGAGGTGCTTCGCGTTGTAGACGATCCTGACCTCGTCGGCCGCCGGGCTACCGATGCAGGTCAGGCGGACGTTCTTGTCCTCGACTTCCTCGTCCGAGAGGATCTGCTGCATGTCCATGTCGATGTCGCCCTCCTTGACGATCGCCGCGCAGTTCGCACACGCCCCGGCGCGGCAGGAGAACGGCCAGTCGTACCCCTGGGACTCGGCGGCCTCCAGGATGTACTCGCCCTCGTTCACGTCGAGCGTGCCGTAGTCCTCGTCGCCGAGGTCGGCGTCGGCGGCTTCCTCGAAGAGGTCGTCGTCGTCCATGTCCCAGCCGTGATCGTCCAGTACTTCGTAGTTGAGGTATTCAACAGTGGGCATCACCCGACTGGTTCAGCCCCCACTATGTTAGAACTTGCTGTTGGAAAACGGCGGTGCTCTTCAGAGTCGGGGGACCAGTCGGAAGACGAGAGACGACGCCACGGCCGCGACTGTGGGCGTGAGCACCCAGAGGACGACCACGCGTGCGGTCGCCGCCGGGTCGAAGAGGTCGCCGGCGGTCAGCGATTCGGCGGTCTCCTCGCCGATTCTCGGGACCTCGTCAATGCCCTCGGGTTCCCGGGCCTGGCCTTCGCCGTCGGCGACCAGCGCGTCGACGGTCACCCGAGGGCCGGCCTCGCCGGCCACGGCGGCGCCCTTCGCGGCCTCCGAGAGCGTCGTCCGTGTCGCTCGGCCCTACCCCAGGCCGACGATGCACACGGTCGCGCTCACCGCGAGGCTGGCGGGGATGCCGATCGCCGAGAGCGCCGAGATCAGGGTCGCCGCGACGGTCTCGACGATCAGCGCCGCCAGTAGCGGCAGGTCGGTGAGGTCGTTGCCGACGGTGTCGAGGGTGCGCCGGGCGATAGTGAACGCCCCCACCCCGATCGCTCCCGCGGCCAGCAGGACGCCCGCGTCGGTAGAGACGGCGCCGCTGCCGACGAGCGGCGCGACGGCGTTGGCGACGTTCGACGCGCCGGCCGAGAACGCCATGTAACAGGCGATGGCGACGACCAGCACCGTCCCGGCGACCTCCCGGCGGCGGGCACGGGGCCGGAGCGGTCGAGGTAGACGGCCCCACCCTCCGAGCGGTCGAGCGCGAACCAGGCGTCGAGGTAAGGATAGAGGTACCGGCCGACGACCGCACAGATCCGGAACCCGAGGACCGGCGCGACCAGCCAACCGTGAGACGACCCGGCCCATCGCGCCCCAGTCGAGTGTGCCGGTCGCGAGTCCGAGGCCGGCGACGGCACCGACGGCGGTCATCGACGTCGACGCCGGCACGCCGAAGAGATTCGGCACGAGCAGCGCGAGGCCGAGGAACAGGAGCACCGTCACGCTCGCCGCCAGCGTGAACTGGCCGCTCGGGACGATCTCCCCGCCCATCGTCTCGACGACGTTGCGGCCGACCGTCCACCCGCCCAGCAACACGAAGACGCTCATCAGTGCCGCGGCCGCCAGTTTCGACACCGTGCCGCTACCGACGGCCGGGCCGAAGGCGACGCCGGTCGAGGACCCGCCGATGTTGAACCCCACGGACGCCGCGACGACCACCCCCCGACGAGGAGAACCGAGAGCGTCGCTCGACCCTACGAGACTGCCTCTAATAGTCTTTCAGAGTTTCTGATACTTAATGGGTGAGTTACGAGAATGCAGGTCTCGCTCCGATCCGCCGTCCGTGAGCGGTCAGCCGATCGGGTAGACCCGGAAGAGGACGTACGCGGCCACGGTGGCGATAAACGGAACGACGTTCTGGAGGACGACCACGCGGGCGGTGGTGGCGGGTTCGAAGAGGTCCGCCGCCGCCGGGATCTCCTCGCTCGGTTCGTCGCCGATGGCGGCGTGGTCGGTCTCGCTGGGCGACGGACTGCCGCCGCCGCCGACCGTCGGCGCGTCCTCCGGACCGGCCGCCAGCGCCCCCACGGAGACGTCCGGCGCCTCCCCCTGAACGGTGTCCGAGAGCGTCGCGGTGCGGGTCGCCCGCCCCCACCCCAGGCCGACGATGCTCATCGTCGCGATGATGACGAAACTCGCGGGGATGCCGATCGCCGAGAGCGCGGTCACGAGCGAGGCGCTGACGACCGCGACGACGAGTGCCGCGACCAGCGGCATCTCCGTGAGGTCGTTGCCCATCGTGTCGAGGGTGCGCCGGGCGATGGTGAACGCCCCCACCCCGATCGCCCCGGCGCCCAGCAGGATCCCCTCGTTCAGTCCCAGTTCGCCGCTGCCGACGAGCGGCGCGACGGCGTTGGCGACGTTCGACGCGCCCGCCGAGAACGCCATGTAACAGGCGATGGCGACGACCAGCGACGTCCCGACGACCTCCCGGCGGGTCGTCTCGGGGCCGAGCACCGGCCGCGGGATCGCCCCCGAGCGGTCGAGGGCGATCAGGGCACCGTCGGTCTGCGTGACGGCGAACCACTCCACGAGTCGCGGGTAGAAGTACCGGCCGATGACGCCGCTGACCCAGAAGGCCGCCACCGGGGAGACGAGCCACCAGGAGACGATCCGACCCATCGTCCCCCAGTCCAGTCGCCCGGTCGCGAGTCCGAGGCCGGCGATGGCGCCGACGGCGGTCATCGACGTCGACGCCGGCACCCCCACGACGTTCGAGAGGAACAGCGCGACCCCGATGAAAAAGAGGACGACGATGCTCACCTCGAGGGTGAACATCGAGGCGGGGACGATCCGCCCCCCGAGCGTCTCGACGACGTTGCGGCCGACCGTCCACCCGCCCAACAACACGAAGACGCTCATCAGCGCTGCAGCGGTGAGCTTCGAGACGGCGCCGCTACCGACGGCCGGGCCGAAGGCGACGCCGGTCGAGGACCCGCCGATGTTGAACCCGACGAACGCCGCGACGACCAACCCGAGGGCGAGGAGAACTTCGACCACGGCGACCGTTCGTCGCCCGGTCGCTTAAATCGTCTGTCCGACCTCGAACGGCGTGACGGACCGTCCCCGGTCGGCTCTCACTCGCCGGCCGTTTCCCGACGGTCGTCGTCGGTGATCGACCGTGGGCGTTCGGTGAACGTCACCGCCGCCGACGCGCGGTCGGTGGCTTTACCGCGTCCCTGGGCGTGGGTCCACCGTGTTTCCCGAGTTCGAAATCGTCCCCGCAGTCGACATGCAGGACGGCCGGGTCGTCCAGCTCGTCGGCGGCGAGCGGGGCACCGAGACGACGTACGGCGATCCGGTCGAGGCCGCCGAGCAGTGGGCTGACGCGGGCGCGCGGACGCTCCACCTCGTCGACCTGGACGGCGCCTTCGAGGGCGAGCGGGTGAACGCCCCCGCCGTCGAGCGAATCGTCGAGGCCGTCGACATCGACGTCCAGCTCGGCGGCGGGATCCGAACGGTCGCGGACGCGAGCACCGTCCTCGGACTGGGCGTCGATCGGGTGATCCTCGGCACCGCCGCCGTCGAGACCCCGGAGATCGTCGGCGAGATCGACGAGCGACACCCCGGGTCGGTGATGGTCAGCCTCGACGCGAAAGGCGGTGAGGTCGTCGTCTCGGGGTGGACCGAGGGGACCGGCCTCGACCCCGCCGAGGCGGCCGCCCGCTACGAGGACCTCGGCGCGGCGGCGATCCTCTTCACCGACGTCGAGGTGGAGGGGCAACTCGAGGGGGTGCGCATCGAACCCGTCGAGCGGGTCGTCGACGCCGTCGACATCCCGGTCGTCGCCTCCGGGGGCGTCGCCACGCTCCCGGACGTCCGGGCGCTGCGGGACGCCGGCGCCGCGGCCGTCGTCGTCGGGACCGCCCTCTACGAGGGCCGGTTCACCCTCGAGGAGGCCCGCGCGGCCGTCGAGTGACCGACCGGCGGCGCGGGGACCGCGGACCCGTCGATCCGGCGCGGGAGCGCAACCGAAAAGAGCGTGGCCCGCCGACACGGGGCATGACCGACCGAACGGCGGCGGTGACCCGCGAGACCGCCGAGACGGACGTCGAGGTGACCCTCGACCTCGACGGCGCCGGCGAGGCCACCGCCGAGACCGGCGTGGGGTTCTTCGATCACATGCTCGCCTCGTTCGCCAAGCACGGCCTGTTCGACCTGACGGTGCGCTGCGACGGCGACCTGGAGGTCGACGACCACCACACCGTCGAGGACGTCGCCATCGCGCTCGGAGAGGCCTTCGACGAGGCGCTCGGCGAGAAGCGAGGCATCGTCCGGTACGCCGACCGCCGGGTACCGCTGGACGAGGCCGTCGCGCACTGCGTCGTCGACGTCTCCGGGCGCCCGCTCTTCCGGTTCGACGGCGCGTTCTCCCAGCAGCGCGTCGGCGAGTTCACCAGTCACATGGCCGAGCACTTCGCCCGCTCGCTGGCGACCAACGCCGGACTGACGCTACACGCCGGCGTCGAGGGCGAGAACGCCCACCACGAGGTCGAGGCGCTGTTCAAGTGCCTCGCGCGGACGCTCGACGACGCCACCCGGATCGACGAGCGGCGCGCCGGGGAGACGCCGAGCACGAAGGGGGAACTCTGATCGTCGTCCCGACGTCCCGACGCGATCGCCCCTCTCCGGTCGGGACCGGGCCGCGAGCGCTCGAACGCCGTCGGTCCCCGCTCTCGGCGCAGCCGTCGGATCAGTAGAGTGGGTCGCCCGATCCCCGGAGGGGCAAGTCTATGTCCGTCGCCGCGGACAGCCGTCCTAGGGGATGTTCGACGAGATCATGGAGCGGTTCGAGGACAGCCCGAGCCAGCAGGCGGTGGTGCGGCTGTTGCTCGAGCGGGGGTTCTCGGTCAACGACGAGGGGCGAGTCGTTTCGGGGGGCATCGAGATCCCGAACACGGGGATCGCCCGCGAGATCGGCGTCGACCGGCGAGTCGTCGACGCGACCACGGACGCCATCCTCGCGGACCCGGAACTCGAGCGCATCTTCCGGAACATCTCCGCGATTCCGAGCCTGCGGGACCTCGCGCCGGTGCTCGACCTCACCGTGCTGACGGTGTACGTCGACGACGCTGAGCGGTCGGGCATCGTCGCGACGGTGACGGGGCTGATCGCCGACCGGGACGTCTCGATCCGGCAGACGGTCAGCGAGGACCCCGAGTTCACCGACCAGCCGCGCCTGTCCATCATCACCGACCGGGAACTGCCCGGCGAACTGATCAACGAGATCCGGGATCTGGCGTTCGTCAGGAAGATCGAACTCGAGTAGATCGCTGGATCCAGAGCGATGCCAGCGGGGATCCTCCGGCTGGCGACGATCGCCAAGCGCATCCTCGCGATCGGGCCGTCCGTTCTCCGGAGTTCCGAACGGGAGAGCGAACTCGAACCGGAGTGACGTCGCGCGACCGCAACGCGGCGAAGCACCGTTACTGTCGCTTCCGGCGGACGAGTCGCGACCGCGGGACGGGCGTCGAGGGGGTCCGCCCCGTGGCCGAACCGAGCCGTCCCCGGATCGCCGGGACTGTGTGCCCCGACGGAACACGGGGACGAACGACGAACTGTCGACCCGGAGGATGTCGTCCAGCAGCCACCCCTCGCTGGCGTACTCGTTGTGGGTGCCGTCGAAGCGGTGGCGCTCGTCGCCGAGTTCAGTCGGCGAAATGAGACCGAGACCAGCTCTCCCCGGTACTCGTATGGTCGGTCCGGCACGCTCGGACTCACGCGTGCGCTGTCGAATGCCGCTGGGGCCGCCGTGGTTCGGTTCCGACGGCGGCGCGTGCCGGTGCCCTCCGGGACCGCCGCGCGAAAGCCGTTTGTCGCCCGCCGACGAACGCTGCCCGTGACCGGGACGTACCGCACGCTCGCGGGCCGCGGAGAGGCCGCCTTCGAGGTCCGGGGCTCGGAGTTCATCGGCCACGCGGCCCCCGCGACCGATGTCGAGCGCGCGGAGGCGTTCGCCGAGGCCGTTCGCGGGGAGTACAACGACGCCACTCACGTCGTTCCCGCCTACCGGGTCCGGTCGGGTGACGGCCGGTCGAGGGACTCCGAGCCCAAGTCCGTGTCCGGGTCCGACGCCGCGACCGACGCGCCGGGGGACGGCGCTCACCGGGGGATGCTCCGGGAGTACGCCAGCGACGACGGCGAGCCATCGGGGAGCGCCGGCAAGCCGACTCTGAACGTCCTGCAGGGCCGGGATCTGGAGAACGCCGTCGTCGCGGTGGTCCGCTACTACGGCGGGACGAACCTCGGCGTCGGAGGTCTCGCGCGGGCGTACTCGCGGGCCGCGAAGGAGGCGCTCAACGACGCCGGCGCCGTCGAGGAGCGCCCTCACGAGCGGTTCGCGGCCGTCGTCGACTACGACGACTCGGGGACGGTCAGAGGCATCCTCGAGAGTGCCGGCGTCGAGTTCGAGGCCGACTACGCGGACCGCGTGCGGTTCGCGGTCCGCGCTCCCGTGACCGAGGCCGACGGACTCCGGGACCGCCTGCGCAGCGCCACCAGCGGTCGCGTCGAACTGGAGTAGTCGGCTCGTCGGAGCGCCCTGGGTTCAGACGCCCTCGCTCTCGTTGTCATCGTCGGGGATCCCGCTCTCGTTGTCCTGGCCCGTTCCGTTCCCGCCGCTCTGGTTCCCGCTCCCGTTCCCGTTGCTGTTGTTGTATTCGGCGATGTCCTCGGTGATGTTCGCGGTGTCTCCTTCCTCTCCCCCGTCCTCGGCCGTCCCCGCTTCCTCTCCGCCGCCGCCCTCCTCGGAATCGCCCTCTCCGACTCCGTCGTCGCCGGGACCGGCACAGCCGGCGATCCCTATCAATCCGCCCGTGGCGCTCGCGGCTCCGATCGTCCTCAGGTAATCGCGTCGGTGCACGTTCGTTCTCACCTGCCGATAACATATAGTGATGTGTCCGGCGTGCGCCTGTCTGGCGATTCGACCGGAGCGCTCCGGGCGTCGATCGGCCCGTAGTGTGGAGGTTTCCAGCTGAAGACGGGGGGTCCGCGGGAGGAGTCGGGAGCCGACCGCCGGTCGGTCAGTCGGTACCGAACGCGCGGTCGCCGGCGTCGCCCAGTCCCGGGACGATGAAGCCGTTCTCGTCGAGGCGGTCGTCGATGGCGACCGTGAGCAGATCGGCCTCGGGGAACTCCTCGCCGATGCGCACGAGGCCGTCGGGAGCGCTGACCGCCGACAGGACGAACAGGTTCGCGGGGTCGGTCTCTCCGTCGAGGACGTACTCGAGGACGGCACACATCGTCGATCCGGTCGCGAGCATGGGGTCGGCGACGATAACGGTGTCGTCCTCGCGGATCGTCGGGAGCTTCACGTAGTCGATAGTGATCGGAAACTCGCCGGTCTCGTCCATGCCGGCTTCCTCGTCGCGGCCGGCGCTGATGACGCCCTGGCGGGCGCGGGGGAACGCCTTCAGCAGGCCTTCGACGAACGGCGTCGCCGCCCGGAGGACGTTGATGATGACGACGTCGTCCATGCCGGTGACGCGCTCGCCGGTCATCTCGGTCAGCGGCGTCTCGACGGGGACGTACTCGGTCTCCATCGCGCCGTCGATGATCTCGTAGCCACAGATCCGCCCGAGTTTCACCAGCCCCTTCCGGAACGAGACCTGCGCCGTCTCGACGTCGCGGATCCGCGAGAGCGTGTCGCGCGCGAGCGCGTGCGTGACGACCGACGCGTTCGTTCGCTCCTCGATGGTCATTACGAACGTGGCTGGGGGCCGCAGACATAACAGTGTGGAAACGAGCGCGGGCCCTCGCGGCTCTCGCGGCCCTCGTCGACCGCGTCTCCCCTACTCCCTGAGGACGACCGAGGCGAACACCGCCGACAGCACCAAGTCGAGCACGAGCAGCACGCGAACGTCGCCGTCGGTGGCCATGTGACTCGCTCCGGGTGGTGACACATAGGCTATACGACTCGCCCGGCCTTACCGCGAGGCGTGTGCGCCCGCCCCCCGTCGCCGTTCCGGAACCGCCACGGCGACCCGGTCGATCCGGTCCCCTTCCTCGTCACCGCGAGCGCCGCCTTCCTCGTGACGTTCTCCTTCGTCCCGGTCTACTGCCTGACCCTCGGACTCTCGGTGGCGACGGCGGCGGCCGCGTCGACGGCCGTCTTCCTCGTCGCCGCCGGGCTGGCGTACCGCCGGCTCGTCCGGGGGGCCCGCCCGGACCTCCGCAGCGAGGTCGACCCCGGCCTCCGGCTCCGACAGCTGTTCTACGTCGCGCTGGTCGTCGTCGGCCTGCTCGTGCTCGTCTCCCTCCCGCTTTTGGTCCCCTGACCCGAAACCGTCGTGCGTGCGAGAGGTCGAGGTCTCCCGGTTCGTCGACGCCCCGCCGGCGGTCGTCGAGCGGGCGCTCTCGCCGGTCGCGCTGCTGGAGGCCGAGGGGAGCTTCGACGTCCGGGGGGTCGAGGACACCGACACCGGGACCCGCGTGCGCGTCGGCGGCTACGGGCTGGAACTCGTCTTCGCGTTCACCGACCGCCCGGACGCCGTCGAGTACGCCTTGATCGCCGGCCCCCTCGAACGCCTGGAGACGACCGTCGCCTGGTCGCCCGAGAACGAGGGGACGCGGCTGACCGCCCGCTCGGCGGTGGCCGTCGGCGGCCCGGCCGTGCTGGACCGCCTCGCCGCCTGGAAGCGCCGGGGGGAACTCCGCCGGGCGCTGGCGGCTATCGCTGAGGCCTGCTGAGCCGAGCGCCGCCGGGCGCGCGCCTGTGTGACCGTCGCGGGCTCGCGCCCACAGTTCATCACCGTCGGAGTGCCACTCCATATCATGGGGCTGCTCGGAACCATCTCGGAGGCGTTGCAGGCGTCCTCGTCGTCGCCGGACCGCGGCGACGGGACCGGCGAGTCGGCGGGCGCCTACTGGTGTCACGACTGCGGGGAGCGGATCCGCGACGTCGACGTCGAGGGCGGCGAGGACCCGCCGTCCTGTCCCGACTGCGGGGACCCCATGGAGTTCGAGCGGTCGGCGGCCTCGACGGGGTGTGCCTGCTAGAGGACGACCGTCTCGCCCTCCGTCCCGGGGAAGAGGGAGGCGCCGTCGAACTCGCCGCCGCGCTCCTCGTCGGTCAGCAGGCAGTCGTCCAGCGCCGCCCGGACCGCGCTCTCGTCGACCTCTTTCCCGACGAAGACGAGTTCGACCCGGCGGTCGCCGTGGTCCTCGTGCCACTCCAGGTCGTCTCGGAGGCGTCGCTGGGTCTCGCGGCGCGACTCGGGGAGGCTGGCGATCCAGGCGCCGTCGGCCTCGACGCGCCGCGAGAGACCGGCCTGCTCGTAGCGCAACAGGAGGTCGTCTCGGCCCGCCACCCAGGCGACGCCCTTCGACCGGAGCACGCCCTCCGGAAGGTCCCGCAGGAACTCCGCGAACCGCCCGGGGTGGAGCGGTCGCCGGGCGCGGTAGACGAAGGAGTCGACGCCGTAGGTCGATTTCGGGTCGTGGTGGTAGTGGTGGTCGCCGCCCTCGTGGCCGTCGCCCGCGCCGCCCTCGTGTGCCTCGGCGTGCTCGACTGCCCGCTGCCAGGCCTCCGTCTCGCTGACGGTTCCGAGGTCGAACGACGCCGAGTCCAGCAGGTCTGCGGGCGCGACCGCGCCGTGGGTCGCCCGCAGCAGGGTCGCCCGCGGGTTCAGCGACCGCAGTAGCTCCTCCAGGTCGGTCAGCTCCGCCTCCTCGACCAGGTCGCACTTGTTCACCAGCAGGACGTCGGCGGTCTCGACTTGCGCGACCAGCAGGTCCGCGAGCGGGCGCGTCTCGCCGGCCTCCTCGACGCGTTCGGGTCGCTGCCGGCGGATCGACTCGGCCGTGACCGTCTCCGCGCCGCCGACGGTCTCACGGAAGGTCGCCGCGTCGACGACCGTCGCGAGCGCGTTCAGGTCGTAGGCGGCGCTGGCGGCACCCGTGGTGAACAGCCGCGCGACCGGCGCCGGTTCGCTGATCCCGGAGGCCTCGACGACCAGGTGATCGAACGTCCGCTCGCGGGCCAGCCGCGACACCTCCACCTCGAGGTCGTCGCGCAGGTCACAGCAGATACAGCCGTTCGACAGTTCGGTGACGCCGCCCTCGCGGTTCTCGATTCGGTCGGCGTCGACGTTGACCTCGCCGACGTCGTTGACCAGCACCGCCAGCCGGCGGTCGGCGTTCGTGAGCAAGTGATTGAGCGTCGTCGTCTTCCCCGCGCCGAGCGCCCCGCTGAGCACCGTCACCGGCGTCCCGTCGTCCATACCCCCGGATGGGTGGCCGCGACACTTAGCCCCGCCGGCGGGTCGGCGCGGGCGGCGCGCGACCGCGCCGCCCGGGCTTCCAGCCCCGGCGCGGTGAACGACGCTGCGCTCCCGTCGCCGCGGGCCGTCGACACGCTTTTCCACGCGCCGGGCGCCAGTGGTTCCATGGAGCTGTGGGAGCGGATCGCGGCCTTCCGCGAGAACGTCGAGGAGTGGCTGCGGGGGCTCTACCACGGGCTGATCTCGCATCCCGCCTACGAGCTGATCGAGAAGGAAGCTGAAGACCAGGAGGACGCCTTCCTGCTGGCGTGTTTCCCCGACGCCTTCGGCATCCCGTCGCCGGTGTCCTACTACACCGCCGAACTCCTGCCGTATCTCGCAGAGGAGTTCGACCAGTGGGAACGCCGGATGTGGGACCGCGGATCGGTGCTCGAACGCAAGGGCCAGCAGTACCACTTCTGATGCGGACGTTCGTTCTCTTCGGCGGCAAGGGCGGTGTCGGCAAGACGACCGTCTCGGCCGCCTACGCCCACGAGTGTGCGACGGCGGGCCTGGAGACCCTGCTGGTCTCGACTGACCCCGCCCACTCGACCAGCGACGTCTTCGACCAGGAGTTCGACGACGACCCGTCGCTCGTCGATGGGTACGACTCGCTGTCGGTCATGGAGATCGACCCCGACGAGGCCGTCGACGAGCACCTCATGGAGATCCGGCGGGCGATGGGCGATCAGGTGAGCGCCTCGCTGGTCAACGAGATCGACCGCCAGATCGAACTCGCCCACCGGACGCCCGGCGCCCACGAGGCGGCGCTGTTCGACCGCTTCATCGAGGTGATGCGGAACGCGGACGAGTACGACCGCGTCGTCTTCGACACCTCGCCGACCGGCGGCACCCTCCGCCTGCTCTCTCTGCCGGAGTACCTCGGCGGGTGGATCGGCCGGCTCGTCGAGAAGCGCGAGCGGTCGGTCGACCTCTACGAGAAGGCGGCCCTCGGAGACCGCGAGCCCCGCCGCTCGCGGATCGGCGATCCGATCATCGCTCGCCTGCGCGAGCGCAAGGAGAACTTCGAGTTCGCCGGCGAGACGCTCCGCGAGGACGCGACCTTCTATCTCGTGATGAACCCCGACGAGCTCTCCCTGCGGGAGACCCGCCGGTCGGTCGAGAGTCTCCGGGAACGGGGGCTGGGCGTCGAGGGACTGGTGATGAACCGGCTCACCCCCGAGCCCGAGGACCACGAGGAGGGCCGCGGCGCCCGCTTCCTCCGCGAGCGGGTCGCCACCGAACGCGAGCGAGTCGCGACCGTCCGGGGGGAGTTCGACCCGCCGCTCGTCGCGACCATCCGGACCCGGGTCTCGGAGGTGAAAGGCGACCTCCTGCGGTCGGTCGCCGACGACCTCGCCATCGAGGTGACGGCCGAACAGCCCTGACGGCCGGGCGGTCCCGGCGGGGCCGTCGCCGTCGTCCCAGTCCCCGTCCCCGTGGCCGTGGTTTCACGACCCGCCGCCGGAGTCGGACTGCCGCGAGGCCGCCCAGTGGCCGAGCACTAGTCCGTAGACGACGTGGCCGGCGTGGAAGAGAAACGACTCGGAGGCGTCCAGCCGCTGGCCCAGTAGTCCCCGCAGGATCACCGGCTGGCCGAACGCCGACAGCGACAGTCCGTACCAGGCCCCGCAGACGGCCCCGAGGGCCTCCCGGATCAGCGAGCGGTCGGCGTCGAGACGGTCGAACAGTGCCCCGAAGACCACTCCCCCGGCAGCGCCGTACAGGAGGTGGAGCGCGAGCGCGGGGCCGGGGTAGTCCTCCGGTTCGCCCTCGCCGACGTACTGGGCCCAGAACTCGGCGGTCGGCGGGAGCGACCGGGCGACCGGTGCCCGGTAGAGCGTCATCGCGACGGTCCCCACGATCCCCCCGAGGGCGCCCCGCAGCGCTCCCCGGATCCGGCCGCGCTCGACGTGCGGTCCCCCCGTGTCGGCGGTGGCGTCGTCGCTCATCGTCAGAGCCTCGCAGTGCGGTCCCAAAGGCACCCGGCTTGCGTTCGATCGTTCGGCGATTGCTTCGCCGGAGCACGTGCTGTATAAACGACGCGTCGGTTGTTGACGATGGGAAGGTTTAATGTCGCTATCGGCGTGAGTGGTAATGGACTATGGTACAAGTCGCCGTACTGGTAGGTCTCTCGATGCTCACGTTTACCGTCGGGTACCTGACGTACTCCAGGTATCTGGCGCAGTTCGTCGAACTCGACGACCAGCGAGAGACGCCAGCGCACAAGTACGAGGACGGGCAGGAGTACGTCCCCTCGAAGAAGTCGGTCCTCCTGGGGCACCACTACTCGAGCATCGCGGGCGGTGCGCCGATCGTCGGCCCCATCACGGCCGGGGCCGCGTTCGGGTGGCTCCCGGCGATCCTCTGGATCGCGATCGGGAACCCGATCTTCGGGGCCGTCCACGACTTCATGTCGCTGTCGGCCAGCGTCCGCCACGAGGGGAAGTCCATCGGCTACATCATCGGCGAGTACGTCGGCGACCGGGGCAAGGACATGCTGCTGTGGTTCGCCTTCCTGACGATCATCCTCGTCGTCGCAGTCTTCGCGCTCGTGGTCGCGGTCGTCTTCAACGCCTTCCCGGCGTCGGCGACCGCGAGCATGATCTACATCGTGCTGGCCCTGATCTTCGGGGTCTACCTCTACCAGCTCGACCTCCCCTTCCTGCCCGGCGCCGTCGCGTTCGTCGCCATGGTGTTCGGCGGCGTCTTCGTCGGGCTCCAGTACCCCATCGCGCTGGTCGGTACCGAGAACACGGCAGCGGACACCATCGTCCTGCTCGGCGACGCCGCGGCCTGGAACTGGCTGCCGCTGTCGGGATCGCTCGGCCCCAACGTCGCCGCCTGGGTGCCCGTGGTCGTCATCTACGGGTTCGTCGCGAGCGTCCTGCCGGTGTGGGTGTTGCTCCAGCCCCGGGACTTCCTCACCTCCAGCCTGCTGTACGTCGGGGTCGGCGGGATGCTGCTCGGCGTCATCGTCGCCACCGCGCTGTCGGCGTTCGGCGGCGGCTTCGCGGTCACCTACGAGGGCACCGAGTACACCGCCCTGGTGACGAACCTCCCGGCGTTCAAGGGCTTCACCAGCGCTCTCGGTCCGATCTTCCCGTTCCTGTTCGTCACCATCGCCTGCGGAACGATCAGCGGTTTCCACTCGCTGGTCTCCTCGGGAACGACCGCCAAGCAACTCGACCGCGAGACCGACGCCCGCGCGATCGGCTACGGCGCGATGCTCGGCGAGGGCCTGCTCGCGACCACGGCGGTCGCCGCGCTGGCCATCGTCGCGACGACCGACTTCGGCAGCGGGCTGGCCGGCGCGCTGGCGAACTTCCCGGTCGGCGGCGCGATCATGCTCGGCGCCGGCTTCGGGATCCCGACCGCCGCCGGGGCGGCGTTCATCGGACTGGTCTTCGTCAGCTTCCTGCTGACGAGCACCGACACCGCGGTGCGCCTCGGGCGGTACATGTTCGAGGAGATCGTCGGCGTCCCCGAGACGAGCGCCCAGCGCGTGACCACCAACCGCTACGTTAACGCCGGACTGATGCAGTGCGTCCCGGCGTACGTGCTCGTCGCCTCCGGGACCTGGTCGAGCCTCTGGCCGCTGTTCGGCGGCGCCAACCAGACGCTGGCCGCGCTCGCGCTCCTGTCGGCGACGCTGTGGCTGGCCAACTGGGACGACTCGAAACAGCTCATCTCGACGGGCCTGCCGATGGCGCTGATGCTCGTCATCACTATCACGGCGCTGCTGTGGATCGGTCTCCTGCGGGCGCCCCCGAACGCCCTCGAGGCGTTCAACCAGGGTAACACCTTCACGGCGGTGTCGTTCGCCGCCCAGACTGTCATCTCGGTGGCGCTCGCCGGACTGGCGATATCCATCGCTTACATGGGGTACAAGAACATCAACCGGGTCCGGGACAGCTACACCGGTACGGCCCCGAGCGACGACTAGAACAGCCCGCGCAGCCGGTCGAGCACTCCTTTCTCCCCGTCGCCGTCGTCCCAGAGTCGGAACGCGTCGGCCACGCTCACCCCCGACTCCGCGAGGTCCTCGCTGTCGGGCGCGGCGACGACGAACCCCGTCTCGTAGTGGCCGTGGTAGCCGTACCTCAGCATCGTCCGGTCGGCGTGGCCCTCGACGCGCTCGCGGACCGCCGCCGGGATCTCGGGGACGATCAGGGCGAAGACGAACTCCGTCGAGAAGTGCTCCTCGTCGGCGTCGATCCACCGGTCGGCGAGGCCGTGGGCCAGCGCCGCCAGGCGGTCGATCTCTTCGACGCGGACGCTCCCCGCCCGGCGGGCGAAGAGGTGCTCCGTCGAGTGCTGGTGGCCGTAGCTGATCGCCGGGTGGAGGAACTGCTTGTGGCTGTCCATCTCCAGGCGTCCGTAGAGGGCGAACGACTCGCCGTCGATCCGGCAGTCTCTCGCCAGGTCGTAGTTGAACTGCAGGCGGTCGGCGACCCGGTCGAGGTACTCGTCGTCCCACTCCGGGACCGGGGCGTCAGCTCCGGGCGCGGGGTCGACCTCGCCGCGGAGATCCGGCGGCTCCGCGGGCCCGGCGGCCGGCGGCGCGCCGGGCGGCCCCTCCGCCCGGTCCCGCTCCGGACCCGCGCCCTCCGAGTCGGACCCGGACCGGTCGGGGTCGCTCATTCTTCCGGGTCGTAGGCGTGGACGTCGCCCTCGACGGCCGGCGCACCGATCGCCAGCACCGAGAGGTGCTCGTCGGCGTCCTCGGGGTTGTACGCCCGCTGGGGGCTCTCGGGGTCGACGGCCAACAGGTGGTCCTCGGGCACCTCGTAGGTGTCCTCGGGCGTCTCGACGAACAGCGTCCCCTCGAGGACGTAGAAGGCCTCCTCCTGCTCGTCGTGGTAGTGGTAGGCCAGCGGTAGCTGCTCGCCGGGATCGGCCTCGAAGCGGTTGATCGCCACGTTCTCCAGCCCCGCGGGTTGCGAGAGGCGTCGCAGCGTACACGGGCGGTCGGGCACTCGCTCGGTCCCGTCGACGTCGATGACGCGGTATCCCATGTTCCGAGGGGGGGTCCGCGGCGACAAAACCGTGACGACGACCGATCGAGGTCGCCGCCGACCGAAACGCCACCGGCGGGAGCGGCGTCGGCGTCCGCCCCGACCTCGCCGGGGCAACGGTTAATCGGGCGGCGGTCCAAGGGGTGTCCATGGGTGGCAAGAACAGCGAGACCTGCGGCCGGTGTGCCATGAGCTCCGTAACGGGGACGCTCGAGGAGGCCGAGGACCCCTACGGGGAGGAGCGCATCGAGGTCGACGACCACGAGGCGCGACTCGTCTCTCCGGCGGCGTGGTTCGGGGGAGTCAAGCGACGGCTCGACGACCTCGCGACGCGACTGACCTACGGGCGATAACACACCGGGGAAGACTTATTCCTCGCCCCAGTAAGTGAGGCGACACGAATATGGAGGAGAGCCTGTCCGGGTTCAGCGTCACCGGCTCCTGGGGTGACGTCGTGGAGCACGGCGAGCGGATCACGCGCGCGCTCGACGACCTCCGGGCGGAGGGGCACGACGTCGGCGCCGAGGCCTTCGCGGAGTGGGACGAGTGGCGGCCCAAGAGCCACGAGCGCCTGGGCGAGGACCTCAACGAGAAGACCGCCGAGCAGGCCAGCGTCGACGAGGGCGCCGGCGAGCAGGCGGGCAAGGATCCCGACGAGGACCTCAAGACCGCCGGAGAGAAGCTCAGCGAGTCCTACGAGCGCCTCGACGAGGACGCCGACGAGGCCGTCGACAAGTGGGGCGAGTCCATCGACTACGTCGCGCGGGCCGCCGACTCCGCCGGCCGCAGGGCCCTCCGGGCGGTCGAGGGGGCGGTCTACCGCAACGTGATGACGCGGATCGCGCCGTACTACTTCGACAACGAACTCGTCAGCGCGAACCTCAAGCGGACCGGCCGTCGGGACAGCGAGTACCGCTTCGAGATCAACGTCAACGACGACGACCTGAAGCTCCGCGTCTCGAACCGGCTCGCGGACTACGAGCGGTCCGTCGATCGCTGGCACGTCGACACCGAGAAAGACACCGCGGCGCTCGAGGCCGTCGAGGGCGGCGAGGACGTCGAGGTCCCCGAGAACGGCAACGGGGCCAAGCCCACCGAGAACTGACGCTCGCGGGGGCCGCGGCGCCCTGAGGAGGCAAGTAGTACGCAAGTCTTCTTACTCCTCCCTCGGTACTCTCGGAGAGATGGTCTCAGTCGCTCTCGTCGCCACGCTCGTCGTCGCTGCTCTCGCCAGCCTGTTCATGGCGTGGGCCATCGGAGCGGGGTCGTCGGGATCGACGCCGTTCGCCCCAGCGGTCGGCGCCAACGCCATCTCCGTGATGCGAGCCGGCTTCTTCGTCGGTATCCTCGGTCTGCTGGGCGCCGTCCTGCAGGGAGCGAACGTCTCGGAGGCCGTTGGCCGCGAACTGATCGGCGGGGTGACGCTGTCGCCGATCGCGGCGACGGTGGCGCTCTCGCTGGCGGCGGCGCTGGTGGCGGTCGGCGTCTTCACCGGCTACCCCATCGCTACCGCCTTCACCGTCACCGGCGCGGTCGTCGGCGTCGGACTGGCCGCCGGCGGCGACCCCGCCTGGGCGAAGTACCGACAGATCGTGCTACTGTGGCTGCTCGTCCCCTTCGTCGGCGGCGGCATCGCCTACGCGACCGCGCGGACGCTCCGCAGCGAGTCGATCCCCGAGAGCTACGCCGTCCCCGCGCTCGCGGGGGTGGTCGGCGTCCTGCTGGCGAACATCG
Organism: Halobacteriales archaeon QS_5_70_17; assembly: GCA_003021975.1. Classification (GTDB taxonomy): domain Archaea; phylum Halobacteriota; class Halobacteria; order Halobacteriales; family Haloarculaceae; genus Halomarina. Next base: position 34,445 of record PXRR01000024.1, read on the forward strand.
AGTTCGCGCTGCTCGGCCCGGTGGGGGAGGGCGCGACCGTCACCGAACTGGCGGTCGCCGCCGTCGCCGCCCCGCCGATCCCCGCGCGGGCCGGACGTCGTCGCCGCCCAGCGGCACTTCCTGCTCGTGATGGGGGGGCTGGTCGCCTTCTCGGCCGGGGGTAGCCAGGTCGGTCTCGCCATCGGTCCCCTGTTACCCCTGGCCGACACCATCCCGGTCGGCATTCCGCTGGTCGCCGTGCTGTTCGGCGGCGGGATCGGCCTCCTGCTGGGCTCGTGGACGGGCGCCCCGCGGATGATCAAGGCGCTCTCGCAGGACTACTCCTCGCTCGGCCCGCGGCGGTCGATCGCGGCGCTCATCCCCTCGTTCGCTATCGCGCAGACCGCCGTCCTGTTCGGCATCCCCGTCTCGTTCAACGAGATCATCGTCTCGGCGATCATCGGCAGCGGGTACGCGGCCGGCGGGGCCGGCGTCAGCGCCGAGAAGATGGGCAAGACCGTCCTCGCGTGGGTGCTCTCGCTGGCGCTGGCGCTCGGCCTGGGGTGCGGCATCTACGCCGCCGTCACGACGGTCGCGGGCTGAGTCGGAGGTGCGTCCTCGCCGGCGCTCGCGCCCGCCAGGAGAGGACCGACCCGCGGTCCCCGGTGCCGTCGCGACGGCGCCGGCGCGGTCAGTCGGTCGAGACCTCCTCGACGTCCCCGGTCTCTTCGTGTTCCTCGGTCTTGGTCACGCGGGCCTTCATCATGCGGGTGTTGTCGACCCGCTCGACGCGGATCTCGACGCCGTCGTAGTCCAGTTCCTCGCCCTCCTCGACGAGGCGGCCGGCGCGGTTGAAGATGAACCCGGCGATGGTCTCGAACTCCTCGCCCTCCGGGAGGTCGATGCCGAGCGTCTCGTTGACCTCGTCGATGTTGACCTCGCCGCGCACGATGGCCGTGTTCTCGTCGACGAACTCGAAGGGCTCCTCCTCCTCGCCCTCGAGGATCTCGCCGACGATCTCCTCGGTGAGGTCCTCCATGGTGACCAGCCCCTCGGTGGTGCCGAACTCGTCGATGACGATCACCATGTGCATGCGGTTCTGGCGCATCTCCCGGAGGAGTTCGTCGACGTTCTTCGATTCCGGGACGTGCAGCGTCGGCTGGACGACCTCGTCGAGGGTCAGTTCGGAGGACTCCCCGTAGTTGAGGTCGCGGACCAGATCCCGGATGTGGACGATCCCGACGACGTTGTCGAGGCTCCCCTCGTAGACCGGCATCCGGGCGTGCCCGGACTGGATACACGACTCGATGGCCTCCTGGATCGAGGCCGCCTTCGAGATCGCGGTCATGTCCAGCCGGGGAGTCATCACCTCCTTGGCGATGGTGTCGTTGAACCGGAGGGTGCGCTGGAGCATCTCGCGCTCCTCCTCGTCGAGGACGCCCTCTCGCTCGCCCGTCTCGATGATGTCCTGGATCTCCTGGCGCGTGACGTAGGAGGTTTCGATGGCCGCTCGACCGCCGGTGATCCGATTGACCTGCCGGGTGAGGAAGTCGAAGGTGACGACCAGCGGCATGAGGACGTACTCGGCGACCTGCAGCGGGCGGGAGATCCGCAGCGCCCACGACTCCGTGTTCTCGATCGCGTAGGACTTCGGCGCGCTCTCCCCGAACAGGAGGACGACGGCGGTGATCGCGAGCGTGGCGATGGCGACCGCCTGCCCCCCCGAGAAGCCGTAGTAGGCGAGCAGCCCCGTTGCGATCGACGACATCGCGATGTTGACGATGTTGTTCCCGACGAGGATCGTCACCAGCAGGCGGTGGGGATCGTCCTTCAGGTGCTTGAGCGTCTTCCCGGCCTTCGATCCGTCCTCGGCGAGCTTCTCGACGCGGTGGGAGGCCAGCGAGAACATCGCGATCTCGGAGGAGGAGAAAAACGCGGAGAGCCCGATGAGCACGACGATGACCAACACTCCGAGCGCGGTGAAGACGTCGGGTCCAATCTCGACGAGCCCGAGCACGTCGACTGCGGACTGGAGCGCGGTCGCTGTCCGGCCGTCGAGGGGAGCGAGCGCGGGCGAGAAGCTATGACCCATTAGCGGCGGAGTTTCGCCGCCGGGCCGATTAAGCGTTGTCATGGTTCGGACCGGATTCGCGGTTGCAGATCCGACCCGGGCGGGAGGGATGCGGACGCGACACGGGCAGGGGCGACCGCCCCCGCGTCGCGCTCGCTCGACCGCGGTGGCCGGCGACCGGCGGTCCCGCATCTCCGACCCCGGCCCTCGTGCGGGCGCGGTGTCCGCTTGCGACACGCTTAGGACGCTCTCGACCGAACCGTCGGGCATGTCACGAAGCGAGGCGGCGATCACGCTGTACCGGTTGCAGGCGTGTCCGTACTGCGAGCGGGTCGTCCGCGTGCTACAGGACAACGACGTCCCCTACGAGTCGCGGTTCGTCGAGCCGATGCACTCCGATCGGAACGTCGTCCGCCGGATCTCCGGCAAGCGGACCGTCCCGGCGATCGTCGACGAGAACACCGGCGTCACGATGTCCGAGAGCGCGAACATCGTCGAGTACGTCGAAGCCGAGTACGGCGACCAGGAGACCGATACGGGGGTGGAGGCCTGATGGTCGACTTCGAAGTCGTCGACATCTCCCACGTCGACGTCGACGCCCCGGAGGTCGGCGACGGCGCCCCCGACTTCACCCGCCCGCTGGTCAACGACGAGTACTGGCAGGACACCGCGCTGTCGGAACTGTACAACGAGGGACCGGTGTTGCTCGTCTTCCACCCGATGGACGGCGCGTTCCCGGCGACGTACGTCTGGAACGAGATCCGCGACCGCGGCTGGGAGGGCCGGGAGGCCTCCTACGGCGACCTCCAGGTGATCGGCGTCTCCGTCTCCTCGCCGTACGAGCACAAGACGCTCATCCAGGAGCGGGGCATCGACTCGCGGCTGTTCTCCGATCCCGGCGCGGAGGTCGCCGAGGCCTACGGCATCGACTGGGAACTCGACGGGATGACGGGCGTCCGCGAGCCACTGCCCGCGGTCTTCCTCGTCGAGGAGGGGACCGTCCGGTACGCCTGGGTCGCCGAGGAGTGGCCCGACTTCCCGAACTACGACGAGATCGAGGCCGCGATCGACGACCTCTGAGACAGCCATGACGCCGCCCGGATCCGACGACCGCTCCGACCCGACCGTCGAGGGCGACCCGGACCTCGATCCGGCCGCGGCCGCCGTCGCGGCCGGCGGTCCCGTGGTCTACCCCACCGAGACGGTCTACGGACTCGGCGCGGACGCCCTCGACGCAGCGGCCGTCGAGCGGGTGTTCGACCTGAAGGGCCGCTCCCGGGAGAAGCCCGTCTCCCTCGCGGTGCCGTCGATCGACGCCGCCGCCGACCACGTCCGGGCGACCGACCGCGAACGGGGGTTCATGCGGGAGTTCCTCCCCGGGCCGGTGACAGTCGTCGTCGAGCGTCGCGAGGCGGTCCCGGACGTCCTCACCGCCGGTCGGGACCGCGTGGGCGTGCGCGTCCCCGACCACCCGGTCGCGCTGGCGCTGCTCGAGCGGGTCGCGCCCACCCCGCTGACTGCGACCAGCGCCAACCGATCGGGGGCCGACAGCGCCCGCCGCGTCGGGGAGATCGACGCCTCTATCCGCGGGGAGGCGACGGTCGTCGACGCCGGTGAGACCGGCGGCACCGAGAGCACGGTCGTCGACGTCTCGGCCGACGAGATCCACCGCCGGGGCGCGACCGCCGACGCCGTCGAGCGGTGGCTGGCCGAGCACTGACGCGGGGCGCCGTCGCGGGCCGAGGGCGGACCGACCGCGCCGCTGGCCTCCGTGGAACGCGTCGGAGAGCCCCCGGCGCCCGGTTCCGGGACGCGGTGGAATGACAGACCGTAGCGGCGGAACCAGGCCCGAGTATAGCCCGCCGGATAATGTCAGTCGTTATCGCGGCAATCTCTGCCACACGGGCCGAAAGCGACATCGCCGAGGGCGTCCCAGGGGCGGCCATGGGCTCCGATTTCGGCGTCTACCTCGTCACGCAGGCGTCGCTCTCGGCCGGCCGCTCGACGGCGGAGGTCGTCGCGGCGGCCGTCGAGGGGGGCGTCGACGTCGTCCAGCTCCGGGAGAAGGGGACCACCGCCCGCCATCGCCACGAGCTGGGTCGGGAGCTGCGCGATCTGACCGCCGCCGACGTGCCGCTGCTGGTCAACGACCGCGCCGACCTGGCGCTCGCGGTCGGGGCCGACGGCGTCCATCTCGGCGACGAGGACCTGCCGGTACCGGCCGCCCGCGAGCTGCTCGGACCGGAGGCGACCATCGGCCGGTCGGTCTCGACGGTCCCGGCCGCCGAGGCGGCGGTCGCGGCCGGCGCCGACTACCTCGGCGTCGGCGCGGTCTTCCGGACCGACTCGAAGGACGTCGACCCCGACGGATCGGAGGTCGGCGTCGAGCGGGTCCGCGCCATCGCCGACGCGGCCGACGCCCCGATCGTCGCCATCGGGGGGATCACGCCCGAGAACGCGGCCGACGCGGTCGCCGCGGGGGCCGACGGCGTGGCCGTGATCACCGCGATCACCGGGGCCGACGACGTCGCGGCCGCGACGCGGGCGCTCGGGGAGGCCGTCGAGCGGGGCCGCGAGCGCCGCGCCGACGATCGAGCGTAGCCGGGTCCGTCCCGACTTCGCCGCGTCGAACGGCCTCCGATCGTTCCCGGCGACGTACTCACCGACGCCGGCTCCCGAACGGCGCTGGTCGGCTCCCCCGGCGAGGTCGCCGCGTTCGCCCTCGCCCTCCGGCTCGTCGGCGCGGGTCGCGGACGACTGCCCCGGACTGGACTGGACTGGGCTGACGCTCGGATACTCCGATCTCGGCTGAACGCGTACGCTTATCCGCCCCCCGTCCGAGTGTCGCTCCGATGACCGACGTACCGCTCGATGTCGTGCTTCGGGTGGGGGATCACGACTCGATCGACTCCGTGGCGACGCAGGCCCGCGAGGCCGAGGACCGCGGGTTCGCTCGCGTCTCGGCCGGCGAGACCACCGGTCGGGACATGGTGACCACCTTCGCCGTCGTGGGCGAACGCACCGACCGCATCGGCGTCTCGACGGACGTCCTCTCGCCGTACGGCCGGGCGCCGACGGTGCTCGCCCAGACCGCGCTCACGATGCACGAGGCCACGGGCGGCCGGTTCCGGCTCGGGCTGGGGACCAGTTCGCCCGCGATCGCCGAGGGCTGGCACGGCGCCGCCTTCGACCGCCCGCTGCGGCGCCTCCGGGAGACGATCGACGTGATCCGCGAGGTGTACGCGGGCGGCCGCGTGAGCTACGGCGGCGAGGTCTACGACCTCGACGGCCTCGCCTACGAGGGGCCGGTCCCCGACGACCCGCCGCCGATCGACGTCGCCGCGCTCGGTCCGAAGGCCGTCGAACTGGCCGGCCGGTTCGCCGACGGCTGGGTGCCCCAGCTGTTCACTCCCGACGCGCTCGCCGACCGGGTCGAAGACCTCCGGCGCGGGGCCGACCTCGGCGGCCGCGATCCGCGCTCGATCCGGACCGCGCCGCTGGTGCGGTGTTACGTCGACGAGGACCGCGAGCGGGCCCGCGAGGCGGTCCGGTCGGCGGTCGCGTTCCTGATCGGCGCCTACGGCCCCTTCTACGGGCAGTCGGTCGCAGAGCAGGGGTACGCCGGCGTCGTCGAGGAGGTCCGGGCCGCCTGGGAGGACCGGGACACCGACGCGATGGCCGCCGCGCTCCCGGAGGACCTGCTGGACGAACTCGCGGCCGCCGGGACCCCCGAGGAGGTCCGCGACCGCGTCGAGCGGTTCGCCGCCGTCGACGGGATCAACGCCGTCCGGGTCGGCTTCGTCCGCGGGATGGACCGCGACGACGAGGCCGCCACCCTGGCCGCGCTGGAACCGCTGCTGTAACTCCCGCCGGCCGAGTACCCGGTCCGGATCACCGGTACGAGCACTGGCAAGTGACGGAGAGAGGCTTTTGGTGGTTCCGCGATTACGGGCAACGATGCCATCCCAAGGAGACAGCGCACCCGACTTCACTGCGAAGGTCGCCAACGGCGACGTCGAGGAGTTCACGCTCTCGGAGCACCTCCGAGAGGCACCGGCCGTGCTCGCGTTCTTCCCGGGCGCGTTCACGCCGCCCTGTAGCAACGAGATGAACGCCCTGCAGTCCCGGATCGACGAGTTCGACGACGCGGGAGCGACCCTCTACGGCGTCAGCGCGGACTCGGCGTTCTCGCTGAACGCCTTCCGCGACGAGTACGACCTCGAGTTCGACCTCGTCAGCGACATGAACCGGGCGGTCATCGAGGACTACGACCTCTCGATCGACGTGGCCGACCTGGGCCTCTACGGGGTCGCCAACCGCGCGGTCTACGTGCTGGACGAGGACGGAGAGATCACCTACGCCTGGACGGCCGAGAGCCCGGAGAACGAACCCGACTACGACGAACTGCTCGAGGCGGTCCGGGCGGCCTGATCCGCGCCCGGTCGTCCGCGGATCGAACGGCTCGGACTCGTGATTTTTATCGGAGCCCCCCGTACGGGAACCGATGCCATCCGCAGGGGACACCGCTCCCGACTTCACCGCGACGGCAGTCGCCGGCGACGTCGAGGAGTTCACGCTCTCGGAGCGCCTCGACGAGGCGCCGATCGTGCTCGCGTTCTTCCCGGGCGCGTTCACGCCGATCTGTAACCACCAGATGGACGCCTTCCAGTTGGGCCTGGACACCTTTCGGGACGCCGGAGCCACCATCTACGGCGTCAGCGTCGACTCGCCGTTCGCGCTGAACGCCTACCGCGACGAGTACGGTCTCGGGTTCGACCTGGTCAGCGACATGCGGCGGTCGGCCGTCGAGGGCTACGGCCTCCTGACCGACGCGCCCGACTACGACCTCTACAGCGTCGCCAACCGCGCCGTGTTCGTGATCGACGGCGACGGCGAGATCGTCTACGCCTGGACGGCCGACGTCCCCGAGAACGAACCCGACTACGAGGAACTGCTCGCCGCGATCGAGGCGGTGTAGCCCTCGCTGGAGTCGGCGACCTGCCCGGCCCGCGACCGCTCGCGCGGGTCGTCGCGCGCGCGCGCCGTCTCCGGCCGACGGCGCGGACTCGACCGCGCTGGCGCCGTTTCCCGACGCCTCTCCACTTCCGGTCGCGCAGCGGCGCCGGAACCGGACGAACGACGACACCCAACTCGTTATATCCGTTTAGTTCTCCGGCCATACCAAATTTTTGCGGAGAAAATACGGACAATTGTGCAAGGTTACAGTTATATACGAAACGTACGACCTCGACTGACGAGGACCGTGACAGTGTGTCGCTACTCTGACGACGGAGGATCGAGCGTCCCG
>PXRR01000025.1 GCA_003021975.1 Halobacteriales archaeon QS_5_70_17
AGCCTAGGCCGGGATTTGAACCCGGGCTCTCGTCCTTACCAAGGACGCGCTTTACCGCTAAGCTACCCAGGCACGTCGTGCGCATTTCGAGCAAACCGCGAGCCGACTTTAGGCGTTTCGATTCAGTGGTCGGCGTAGGCGCCGACTGACTGCGCGATCTGCTCGCCGACGTCGCGCTCGGCCAGCGTCGCGGCTGGGGGGAACTCGTCGTCGTAGCGGTCGGCGAGGTCGGCCGCGAGCGCGCGTAGTTCCGGGAGCGCCTCTGTGCCGGCGGTCGCCGCGCCGGCGACGACGGCCAGTTCGAGGACGTCGGCCTCGAGGTTGGCGTCCAGTTCCGGCCTGTTCTCGGTGCGGCGGTCGGTCTGGTCGCGCCCGAACGCCCGGACCACCTCGACCGCGGCGCCGGCGGCCTCGGTGCGCGCCAGCAGGTAGAACCCCCGGGCGACGAGCACGTCGGCGGCGAGCACGCTCATGTCGGCGGTCTGGCGGTCGCCGTCCCGCCAGGGCTCCTCCTGGGAGAGCCGCCTGGTCAGGCGGAGGCCGTCGTAGATCAACTGCACGCCCGCGGCTCGCTCGGCGACGCCCTCGGGCACGGGCGCGCCGTCGCCCGGGGCCTCCGCGCCGTCCGCGTCGGTCCCGCCGGCGCGGGCGGTGAGCACCGTCAGCACCCCCGGGACCATCGACCCGCCGTCGATGACGGCCCGCAGATCCTCGCGGAGCCGTACCGGCTCGACGTCGTCGACGGACGCGATCGCGGCCCGGCGGACCGCCGCGGCTTCCTCCATCGGTGTGTGTTACCTCTGGGACGGGCAAAGACCTTTGGAAACGGCCGCCGTGGCTGGTCTGTGATCCGGATCCGCGACGGCGACGGCGTGCGGAGGGTGACCATCGACCGCCCCGAGCGGCGCAACGCGCTCACGCCGGCGGCGCTCGACGACCTCGCGGCCGCAGTCGAGGACCCGCCCACACCAGTCGTCGCCATCCGGGGCGCGGGCCCGGCGTTCTGCGCCGGCGCGGACCTCGACAGCGTCGCGGCGGTCGCCCGCGAGACCGTCGAGGGACTGGAGGCCGGAAGCGACGTCGGTACCGGCGCCGGCGCCGGCACCGGCGTCGGTGATGAGCGGACCGACGGAGACGAGACCGGGAACGGAAGCGACGGCGATAGCGACGACGGGCCGGAGTCCCCGGCGGCCGCGTTCGCCCGCCGCGGCCAGCGGACTGCTGCCGCCATCGAGTCCTCGCCGGCAGTCGTCGTCGCGGGCGTCGACGGCGCGGCGCGGGGCGGCGGCCTGGAGCTCGCGGCGGCCTGCGACCTGCGAGTCGCCACCCCCGACGCGACCTTCGGCGAACCGGGAGTCACGTTCGGACTGTTCGGCGCTTGGGGCGGCACTCACCGCCTCCGGCGGGTGGTCGGCGAGGGGGTGGCGGCGGACCTCGCGCTCTCCGGACGGGTGCTCGACGCCGAGGCGGCGCTACGAACGGGGCTCGTCTCCCGGATCACCGACGACCCGAACGCGGTCGCCCGCGAGGTGGCCGGCAACGACGCCGCCGCGCTCGAACGGCTCAAGCCGCTGATGCGCTCGCGGGCGCCCGCCGGCGAACAGGAGCGCGACGAACGGACTGCGTTCGCCGCGCTCGTGGCCGAACAGGCCGACTCTCTCGTCGACCGCAAAGGTTGAATCCGGTGCCCCGGTAGGGGGAGGGGAATGCCGGAGTGTGACTACTGCGGTGCGACCGTCGACGAGGCCGACTACCACGACCACCTCCGGACGGAGCACTACGACGAACTCGGCAGGATCGACCGCCGCCGCGTGGGCGCGCGCGAGACCGACGACGGGGGGTATCCGACGGGACCGATCGCGCTCGCCGCGGTCATCGGACTGACGGTCGCGGTCGTCGTCTACCTCCTGTTTTTCGCCGGCGGATCCGGCGGGGCCGACGGCCAGGCGACCGGCGACCTCCCCGAGAACGGCGACCCCGACCTGCTCGAAGACGTCGAACAGTACCCCTCCGAGGGCACCGACCACGTTTCGGAGGGGACCGACGTAGACTACGACACCACGCCGCCGACGTCCGGGCCGCACTACGGCACGACCGTCGGGGCGGACTTCTACGAGGAGACGCCGCAACTCGAGCGGATCGTCCACTCGCTGGAACACGGCGCCGTCGTGATCTACTACGACCCCGCCGCGCTGGACGCCGATGCCCGCCAGCACCTGCAGGCGCTCGCGAACGAGCACACCGACACCTGGGCGAGCGTCATCGTCGCCCCCCACCCCGAGGAGAACCCCGAGTCGGCGTACGTACTGACCGCCTGGGAGCACATGCTCGAACTCGACGAGTACGACCGGGAGGTCGTGCGGGCGTTCCTCGCCGAGTACCTCGGACGCGGGCCGGAGAATCCGGTTCGGTGACCGATCAGAACCAGTCGTCCTCCGGCGCGGGCGGCATCGAGCGTTTGTGTCGGCTCCGCGCGACCAGTTCCTCCACGCGCCCGATGGAGTCCGCGGAGACGCCCAGCGTCTCGGCGGTCGCGCTCGCCGACAGCGGGCCGTCGACGTGGAGCACGAGGATCGCGTCCAGCAGGTCGTAGGTCAACCCCATTTCCTCCTCGTCGGTCTGGCCCTCCCACATCTCGGCGCTCGGGTCCTTGGTCACGAGGTCTTCCGGTACTCCGAGGTGGTGAGCTAGCTGGCGCACCTGCCGCTTGTAGAGGTTGCCGATGGGGTTGCAGTCGACGGCCTGGTCGCCGTACTTCGTGAAGTACCCCGTCAGCGCCTCGCTGCGGTTGCCCGTCCCGAGGACGATCCGCGACTCGGCGTTGGCGACGAAGTAGTTGAGCACGCCGCGCGCGCGCACTCGGACGTTGCCGAGCGCCATCCGGTCGTCGGTCCCCTCGGGGTAGGCGTCTGCGAACGCCTCGACGATGGGCCCGATCCCGATGACGTCGTATTCGATGCCGAGGTCCTCGGCGACCCGCTCGGCGTCGCTCATGTTCTCGTCGGTGTTGACCTCGCTTGGCATCACCAGCCCGCGGAGGCCGTCTGCCCCCAGCGCCTCGACGGCCAAGTAGGCGGTCAGCGTCGAGTCGATCCCGCCCGACAGTCCGAGGACCGCTCCCTCGGCGCCCGCGTCGTCGACGGCCGACGCGATGAACTCGGTGATTCGTTCGCGGCGCGCCTCGAGTTCCGGCTCCGAGAGATCGAGTTCGATCGGGACCTCCGTCTCGCCCAGCGACTGCACTTCGCTCTCGCTCATGTGCACTCCAAGGGCCGGCAGCGACTAATAGGTGCTCGCGGTCGCCGATTTCCGAACGTTCGTCCGGTTCGGGCGTCGCGGCGAGACGCTACGTTGAAGTGGGGTGGCGGACAAGAACCGGAGTGGAGCGCCGGCGTCGCCGCGGGCGAACCGGTGCGAGACGCGAGCGCCGTTGGTCCAGTGGTAGGACATTGGCTTCCCAAGCCAATAGCCCGGGTTCAATTCCCGGACGGCGCAGTTCTGCGGCTGGCGCACGCGAGGAGCGACCCGCTACGAGAACGAATCGAGGGGCGAGCGCTGCCAGCGCGGTTCGATCCGTGGGGTGTACTGGCCGAGTCCGTGAGGTCTCCCCATCGAGGCGGCTCGGTCCCGAGTGGGACCCCGGGCCCGTCCGACTCTCGCTTCGGCGCGGGGAGCCGCTCGGCGGCCTGTGGGGGTCGAATCGAACTACGCGATCGGTCCGTCAGTGGCGTCACCGCCGCCGTCGGCACCGTCGGTCCCGCCCTCTGTCGGGTCGTGGTCGGCGCCGTTGACGTCAAGGAGTCGGCGAGTCATCTGAACGCCGCGCTCGGCGTCCCACTCGATGCCCCTGTAGTGTTTCCTCGGATCGGTGTCCCAGCGGTACTCCCAGTGGGCGTGGACGAGCACGTATCCCGTCTCAGCGCCCGGGATCGTGTCGCCGTCGTAGATTCGAACGTGGAGCTGCTTTCGGGGGTCGTCGTCGGAAGGGTCGGGGAGCAACCGGAACGAGCCCTCCTCGTACCCGCGCTCGTCGTCCGCTTCTCGGTACTTCCGCGAGGCGACGGGATCGACTTCGAAGCCGAGGTCGTCGATCAGGAACCGCTCGAACTCCGCCCCCGAGACGCCGATCCGGCCGACGAACTCAACCGGGCGCGTCGCGCTCTCGACGTAGAGGTCGGTTCCGTAGTTCTCGTTAGTGTAATCGGCGACGGCCTCGAGGACGGGGAACGCGGCCCGCCTGACGTTCTCCGAGACTGTCGCGGTGACTTTCGCCGGCACGACCGCCGCGAGGAGTCCCCTTCGATCCGCTTCGGAACACTCCTGAGTACGCTACCCCAACCCGCGACCGGTAAAAACGAATAGTGCTCGCGAGGAAAAAATAGATACATATGCGAAAAATAGGAGTTTAGAATACTGATTGACAATTAATGCCTGTATAGGGCGATGATAATCAAACAATCTGTCGAATTGACCCTACTCCAGCGTTCGGGAATACTACCGGCCTCCAGACGGTGTCGCGGTTCCGGAGCGTTGGTCGGTCCGTGAACGTGGATCGACTGCTGGAAGCGCCTCGGATCGCCGCCGGCGGGGGTACGTGTCGGCGAATCGACTGGAGAACCCGACGGGGCGGAAGCGATTGATCGACGGTACGCGGCGAGACGCGGTTCTCGACGCCCTGAACGCGAGCGCCCATAGAATTCGAGCGGCCTTTCGCTCGCACGCCGCAGGGTTAATCTCCCGGCGGTCGACGATACCGTATGGACGAAGGGGACGCCGAGGGAGCGGGAGTCAGGGAACGTACCGACGATGGGTTCGTCGACTCCGGGGACGATCCGATCGGTCGACTCCGGGACGCCGTCGACGAGACGCGGGAGTCGCTCGCGCAGTCGGTCCAGGGCACGACGGGAGACGACGGAGACGGGATCACTCCCGAGGCGGTCGTCCGGGAGGCCAGGACACGGTTCGACGCCGCCCGGGAGTCGGTCGAGACGCTCCGAACTGACCCGGAGGAGGTCCCGATCGACATCCTCGCCGAGGACACGCGACGACGGGTCGACGCGACCCGCGAGTCCGTCGAGCGGATCGGGCGGGATCTGGCGACTCGCGTCGATCCGGCCGCCGAGCGCGCACGCAGTCGAATCGAGACTGCGCGGCCTCCCGCCGACGGCGGCGCGATGCCCGTCCCGTCCGGCGTCGGATCCGACGCCGACCGCTCTCGTCCGGACCGCTGCCGCCGACGCCGGGTCGTCGCTGTGGATCGGTGCCCGGCGCGGGTCCGACGCCCTCGCCCGGACCGTCCGGAACGCCGACGGCCGACAGGTCGCCACGTGGGGGATCGGGATCAGTCTCGCCATCGTCAATCCCGCTATCGCGGCCAGTTACCCCACCTACGCCCTCCTGTCGGCGGGGATGGTCGCCGGGATGGGCGTGGGGGCCTACGTGAGTTCCCGCGAGGAAACTCTCCTCGACGACGTAGACCCCCTCGCGCTCGGGTGGGCGGCCCGGCGCCGATCCGTCCGCGGCGCCGGCGCCCGAGTCGCCGCGGCCGGTGCGGCCGCCGCCGTCGGCGACCGTGTCGCGTCGGCCGCGGCGGAGGGCGAAACCCGGATCGGCGGCGTCGACCCCGAGACCGTCGCTCGCGGCGCGCGGAAGGCGGCCGCGCGGTCCGACGATCCGTGGGCGCCCGCCTTCGGCGGCGGTCTCGGCCTGCTCTACGAGTACGCGACCGACGGCGAGACCGTCCCGGACGACGAGTTCCGCCAGCTGCTCGATCCGGACCTGCGCGAGGAGTACGACGACCGAACGGGGTAACGCGGTCGTTTGTGCCGAGAGCGGGCGTCTGCACCGAGTAATGACGACTCTCCTCGCACGGGTAAGGCGACGAGTGTAAGGTCCGCTCCCGCGTTCGCTCACCCATGGCACCTTGGACGTTCCACCCTGAAAACGACCGCTGGGTAGAACGGGACGGAACGTACGTCCGCGGACGAGCCGTCGTCGACGGCGAACCGCGGGACGCTGACGTGCTCGCCGAACAGTTCGCCCGCGCAGACACCGACCGGGCGTTTCTCGCGGCGCTCGAGCGCGCCGACGGGTTCTACGCGGTCGTCTCCGAGACCGGCGAGGGGGTCCGTGCCGGGGTCGATCACGTCCGGAGCGTCCCCCTCTACTACGCCGACGGCTACGTCTCCGACAGCGCCCGCTGGCTCCGCCGACAGCTCGACGACCCCACCGTCGATCCGGTTGCCGAGGCGGAGTACCTGCTCACCATGTACGCGACGGGGCCGGACACGCTCTACCGCTCGATCCGACAGCTCCAGGCCGGGGAGGCGCTCCTCGCCGGCGACGGGTCGATCGACACCAAGTGGTACTTCGAGTACGACCCCCACGGCTCGCTCCTCGACGACAGAGCGACCCTGGTCGACCGGCTCGACGACGCGCTCGTGGCGGCCTTCGAGCGGACGATCGCCGTCGCCGACGACCGGCCGATCGTCGTCCCCCTGAGCGGCGGGTACGACTCGCGGCTGATCGTCCTGATGCTGCGGCGGCTCGGGTACGACGACGTCCGGGCGGTGACATACGGGCGTCCCGAGGCTCCCGACGTCCGCGTCGCCGAGGAGGTCGCCGACCGGCTCGACCTCCCCTGGCAGTTCGTCGAGTACTCGACCGAGAAGTGGCGGGAGTGGTTCGACGCGTCCGAACGGGAGGCCTACTACCGGACCGTCGACGACTTCGACGCGATCCCCAATCTCGCCGCCTGGCCGGCCGTCCGGGAGCTACGCCGTCGTGACGCCGTTCCGGCGGACGCCGTGTTCATGCCCGGACAGACGGCCGCCGGCGTCGGCGGACATCTCCCCGAGTGGCTCCCCGACCGCGAACAGATCGCCTTCGACGAGCTGATCGACTACGCGCTCGACACCCACTACACGCTGCTCGACTGGGACGACCCCGAACTGGCGGCGCGGTTCAGGGGACGGCTCCGGCAGCGGATCGACGCGCCTGAGTTCGGCCCGCCGGCGGCGATGGCGGCCGCCTACGAGCGCTGGGAGTGGCGCGAGCGCCAGTCGAAGTTCATGACCCAGGACGGCCGCATGTACGAGTTCTGGGGGTACGACTGGTGGTACCCGCTGTTCGATCCCGGGTTCGCCGAGTTCTGGGAGGGGATCCCCCTCGCGTGGCGCGCCGACAAGCGCCTCTACGAGCAGTACGTCGAGGAGCTGTACGCCACCGTCGCCGGCGTCGACCCGACGACCGCCGGACGGACCCAAGACGCGGCCGACTCCCTCTCCGATCGCCTCCTGACCGGGGTGAAGTCGGCGGTCGCGGACTCCCCCGTCGCCGTCCCCGCGCGCTCGGCCTACCGGTGGCTCCAGCGCCGACAGGACCCCCGGGGAGAGCACCCGCTGGGATATCTCGGGATGGTGCCCGAGGAGCAGTTCGACCGCCTGTACACCGGCGCCGAGAGCCACCACACGTTCCGTACGCTGGAGGCGCTCGGACGGATCTCCTTCGACCCGCCCGACGAGAGCGGCTACCCCGATGAGGTGTCGCTGGACGCATTGGAGCGTACTCGGTCCGAGCGCAAGGAGGATGTCGAGGCGCGAAAGTGAGTACAAACGATTGTTTTCAGGAAGAATAGCGAGATTCTCCTGTACTTCTCTCTAGTGGGATTATCTACTCATCTCGAGTAGAGTCAAAATATGGCTAAAGCGGATCGACTTACTGGACGACCTGAACAGTCTCGCTGCCACCGATCTGCCCAGTATCTGAGAGCGCGTTAACCACTACATCGACAGTATTCAGCGCATTGAGGTTGAGATTCTTGAGAGCATCTTCGATATCGACCGTCAGAACGCTGACATCGCCGACATCGATCAGATCGACGACTGTGACAGTGACATTTTGAATGGTGACATCTATATCCTCTACAGTCACATCAAGATTATCGAGAATGTTTGTGTTCTGAATTGTTATCGAAAGCAGACCGTTTTGTGTGACAAGATTGTCCGCATCGATGTTCAAGTTCTGCTGTGCAGCGGCGCTCCCGCTGACGCCGGCGAGGCCGAGCGCGGCGGCACCCGAGGCGATGGCTCCTTTGCTGAACGTGCGACGCGACAGTGCGCTGTTGGATTCGTTTTCCTCTGACATGGTTTCCTCCCCCGTGCGGATGGCCGGCACGTCCGAGCGCACGAGGCACTCCCCAGTGCGCCCCCGGAGCGCGTGACCGTGGTGCCTGCATCCCGGGTCGGACCCCTGACAGAAATCACCGGCCGATGGAGCCACCTGACGAAAAATTACGGAATACATCGTTGAGAAATATCCTTCCGGCGCGTCCCACGCACCGAGCGACGGGGATTCCGTCCGGATCCGGGGGTCGGAATTTCGACCGCCGGGCCGAGACACCGGGACTTCGCATAAACTCTCTGGCTTCGTGTGCAGAGTTGCTGATTTTATATGTAATCACAGTGGAAGGTACGGCACGGCCACCGGTCGGAGCGCGGACTGATCCGCGTCCGGAGTCGCCGGTGCGGCCTGCGTCGACGACGGGGACCAAGGGGCAGTCGGCGAGGCGGTCGCGGCCGGGATGGCGGTCCTCGGCGAACGCGTCGCCGAGCGGAACGGGTGCGCGGGCGAGCGGACCCGAAATCGTCCGACGGTTCCGGGGCGGGCGCGTTCACTCGTCGACCGCACTCTAGTCTACTGCTCGTCCAGCCACGGGTCGAACGCCCGATCCTCGACGGCCGCCAGCAGGTCGGTGGTCGCGTCGGCGTCGAAGCGCAGCGGTCGGCGCCACCACGGACCCCTCCCCGAGTCGTTCGAGAGGTCGGTCACGAGGCGGTTGGCGTCGGTCCCGGCCGTCGGGTTCGACAGCGGGACCGCCCGCTCGAACAGCCGCGACCGGTCGGGGTCGCCGTGGATCAACACGCGAGCGTCGAACTCGGAACGCTTCACGTGGGCGTTCGTTCGGAAGGGCGCGCGCTCGGCGTCGGCCATGGCGCGGTACTCCTCGCCGGTGACCGCGTCGCGGGCCAGACACATCCCCCCGATCAGGTACGCTCCCCACTCGGGGGCCTGCCAGGGCGCGGGGTCGCCGCGCTGGGTCAGCGTCGCGTAGAACAGCAGCCAGTCGCCCCCTTCGAGTTCGGACAGCGGCCCGGCCTTGACGGCGTGCTCGTCGCCGTAGGTGTAGCGTTCGCCGCCCGCCTCGGGGAACTCCGGATCGAAGTGGACCGGTCGGTCGGCGACGCCCGCGACGTCCGTCTCGAGGTCGAGGTCGGCGTACGTGGGGACGGGGTCGTCGGTCGGTTCGGACTCGGGGATGGGGACGTACTCGAACTCGCCGCCGGGGTAAACGGGGCCGCGAACCCCCGGCTGGTTCGTGTTGGCGGCGACGTTGATCGCCACCGCACGCGGCCGGTCGCGCTCCGGGCCGTCCCCGCTCACGACGGCACCACCCGCAGCAGGCGGTCGTCCTCGGCGGCGGGTCGGCCGCGCCCGTCGCGGTTGCTCGTCGTCGCGTAGAGGTGGCCCTCCGGACCGACGAACGTCGTCCGGAGGCGACCGAACGCGTCCTCGAAGAGTCGCTCGTCGGTGACTCCCCCGTCGCCGAGAGCCGCCCGGTGGAGGTGTGTCCCCGCGAGCGTGCCGAACAGCAGGTCGCCGCTCCAGGCCGCGATCGGGCCGTCGTCGGGGTAGACCGCGAGGCCGCCCGGAGCGATCGTCGGGGTGTAACTGGCGATCGCGGGGACGAACTCGCCGTCGGCGCCCCGCTCGCGCCCGCGGACCTCCGGCCAGCCGTAGTTGCCCCCCGCTTCCAGTCGGTTGATCTCGTCGTCCGTGTCCGGGCCGTGTCCGGTGGCGTACAGCCGTCCCCCCTCCGTCGCCAGCCCCTGAGGGTTCCGGTGACCGTAGGAGAACACCGGCCCGTCGAGGGGGTTCTCCGGGTGGGGGTCGCCGTCGAGGGTCAGCCGGAGCACCTTCCCGTTGAGCGCCGCGGGGTCCTGCGCGTCCTCGGCCCGGTCGGCGTCGCCCGCGGTCGCGTACAGCGCCCCCTCGTCGGGGGAGACGAACAGCCGTCCGCCGTCGTGGATGCGGCTCCCCGGAACGCCGTCGAGCAGCGTCTCGGCCCGCCAGCCGTCGGTCGCGTCGTGGCGGCGGATCCGGTTGCGCCGGCCGCCGCCGTCGTAGGTCTGGTAGGTGTACGCGACCGTCGGATCGTCGGGGTGGGCGGCGAGGCCGAGCAGGCCCCCTTCCCCGCCCGTCGCGGTGTCGGGGAACTCGGCGACGACCTCCCGGCTGCCGTCGACGATTCGGACGACCCGACCGGGCCGCTCGGTCAGGTGGAGGACGCCGTCGAGATACGCCGCGCCCCAGGGGACTTCGAGTCCCGTCGCGACGGTCTCGGCGGTCACGTCGCCGTCGTCCGTAGCGGTCGTGACCGTCTTCGCGGCCTCGTCGCCGTCGGATTCGCCGGCGAGACACCCCGCGCCGGCGCCGAGCGCGACCGCCGCGCCGGCGGCGCGGAGGTACGACCGTCTGTGCATGACGCGCTGTCGGCGCCGAACGGCCAAAAGGCCTTCTCGCCGCCCTCGCGCGAGCGGGCGTTCGCGGCGGTCAGTCGTCGTCGGACCGGGCGTGGGACGTCACCGGACCGCCGCGCTCCCGGCCGAACTCGTCGAAGCGGTCGAGGTCCTCGGGCAGGTCGTAGGGGATCTCCCGCTCGTCGCGCCGGTCGACGTTGGCGTCCTCCAGTGGATTGGCCACGCCCTCGTAGCCGGGCTTGATCGAGATGCTCTTGGCGGGCGACCCGGCGGCGATGTGGTGGGCGGGGACGTCGGCGCCGACGATGGACTTCGCCGCGACGATGCAGTTCTCCCCCAGTCGGACGCCGGCCCGGACCATCGAGTCGTAGGTGACTCGGACGTCGTCCTCGATGATCGTGTGGAAGTCGCGCACCTCGGTCTGATCGACGACGTCGTGGTCGTGGCTGTAGACGTGCGCGTCGTCGGAGATGGAGACCCGGTCGCCGATGGTCAGTTTCCCGCGGTCGTCGAGGTGGACGTCGTCGTGGATGACGGTGTTGTCGCCGACGGTGATGTTGTGACCGTACGAGAAGGTGACGTTCTTGAAGATCCGCAGGTTCTCGCCGGCCTCCTCGAAGAGGTGGTCGGCGAGCATCTGCCTGAACCGAAGCGCGAACTCGATGTTGTCGGCCATCGGCGTGGCGTCGAACTGCCGCCAGAGCCACTGGAGGTACTTGGACTGGGTGTAGGTCTCCTCGTCTTTCTCGGCGTAGTACTCGCTCTCCAGCGTGGCGTTGCAGGGGTCGTACCCCTGCAGGCGGACCCGCTCGGCCGGCGAGACGTCTCCGCCGTCCCGCCAGCGCTCGTAGGCCTCGCGGTCGCCGTAGAGGTCCACCAGGGTCTCCTGGACCACTTCGCAGTTGTCCTCGGGTCCCGACAGCCGCTCGTCGACCTCGGCGATGAACTCCCGCACCCCCTCATCGGGCCCCTCCGGGAGCGACACGTGCCGTTTCGTCATGCCGACTCGTTTCGCCGCAGGCGGGATAGGAGTTTCGCGTCCGGGCGTTTTCTGCGGGAAGCGACGCCGACAGGGTGCGTCGTCGCTCAGATCCGGCCCCGCAGGACGCCGCCCTGTTCCGGGCGCTCGTTCGAGAAGTTACAGACGAACGCCGTCTCCGGATCGGTCGGGTCGAAGACGACCTCCGACGGGAACGACAGCCGCCCGCCGGCGAGCACCGTCCGGAGCTTCCCGTCGACCAGCCGCACGACGCGGTTCTGGGCGTTGAGGGCGACGTACGGTCCCGCCCCGCGGGACGTGATCCCGTCCGCACCGGCGACGTCGGGGCCCTCGGCGTACGTCTCGGGGTCGCCGGCGCCGCCGTCGCACTCCACCGGGAATCGGACGATCCGTCCCTTCCCGTCGGTGACGCGCGTGACCGTCACGAACACGTGGCCGCGAACGGCGTCACCGCCGTTCGCGCCGAAACTGGGGGTGTCGAGCAGGTCGTCGTCGGCCCAGACCGACGGCTCGAACCCGTTCAACGGGACCTCGTAGACCGTCCCGCCCAGCGATTCGGTGACGAGGAGACGGGACCCGTCCGCGTAGAGGTCGTTCACGAAGCCGTCGCCGTCCGGAAAGAGCGTGGCCAGCGCCTCCGGTTCGGCGCCGTCCGCTCGGAGGTCGAGCGCGTAGACGCCGCCGCTCTCGCCGTTGACGGCGGTGTACAGGACGCCGTCGTCGACGAGGACGCCGGCCACGCCACCGGGGTACTCCGCCACCTGCTCCGTGCGGTCGACGTCGAGCCCCGTCTCGCCGGTGCGGTCCGCGGGGAGGCGGCGGACGCTCCCGCCGGTGATACCGACGTAGAGATCGCCGTTCCAGTCGAGTGCGAGGTTCTCCGGGACCGGATCGGTGATCGAGACGACCTCGTGGAGGTGGTCTGCCGACGCGATGCCGGCGCTGGCACCGGCGAACGCCGCGGTCGCACCCAGTGCCGTCGTCCGCAGGAACCGGCGTCGGTTCTGTGGCATGCCACACTAAACACCGCGGAGACGTTACGGGTTCAGGAGCCGGAAACGCCGTTCGGGGCCCGAACGCGTATACGTCACAACAGTAACTACCTCTCCGGGCGGTCGTCGTCCGGCGACAACCGGGTCCGATAAGTGTCCCTGCGCGTAAAGTTGAGGTATGCACTACCGCACGCTCGGCGACAGCGGCGTCGAGGTCAGCGAGGTCGGGTTCGGCGCGTGGGTCGTCGGCACCGACTGGTGGGGGGATCGAAGCGAGGAGCAGGCCGTCGAGATGGTCCGCCACGCGCTCGATCGGGGGATCACCTTCTTCGACACGGGCGACGTCTACGGTCACGGCCGCTCGGAGGAGATCGTCGGCGAGGCGCTCGCCGACGTCCGCGACGAGGTGACTCTCGGAACGAAGATCGGCTACGACTTCTACAACAACCCGCAGGCCGGTCACGGGGAGCTCCCCAAGGGGATGCGCCCCGACTACCTCCGGACTGCCTTCGAGCGGTCGCTCGACCGCCTCGATACGGACTACGTCGACCTCCTGCAGCTGCACAACGCCAACGTCGACGAGGTCGACGCCGCCGTGCTCGACCTGCTCGACGAACTCCAAGAGGAGGGCAAAGCCGACGCCGTGGGCTGGGCACTCGGCCCCTCGATCGGCTGGTTGGCCGACGGGGACGCCGCCGTCGAGCACGACTTCGACGCCGTCCAGACGGTGTTCAACGTCCTCGAGCGGACGCCCGGCGAGCACTTCGTCGAGACGATCCGGGAGGCCGACGCCGACACCAGCCTCGTCGCGCGAGTCCCCCACTCCTCGGGGCTGCTCAACGAGCAGGTCACCCCTGAAACCGAACTCGGGGAGGGGGACCACCGCGCCTACCGCCCCGACGAGTGGTACGAGACCGGCTGGGAGAAGGTCGAGGCGCTGCGCTTCCTCGAGCGCGACGGCCAGCGGACGATGGGGCAGGCCGCGATCCAGTGGCTGCTCGCCCACGACGAGGTCGCGAGCGTCACGCCCACCTTCCGCACTACCGAGGACATCGACGAGTGGGCGGCCGCGACAGAGACGCCGCCGCTCTCCCCGGCGGAGGTCGAGCGCGTCGAGGAACTGGCCGCCGACAACTTCGGCGTCGACCGCGACGACGGGATGGACGCACTGCGGTCGTCGGTCGGCGGCGACGACCTCGAGGACGTCGACAAGCAGTCCGCCGGCCGCTGACCGACGCGGCCCAACGGTATCGGCCCTCGCTCGACACCGGAACGCCGCTTCCCGACGTCGCCTCTCTCGCTCCGTGACGCCCGCCCGCGGCCGGAATATCGACCCGTCGCTCCGCCGACTGTCCGCGCACGGGGCGACGGCGCGTCCCCTCGGACGCCGAGTGGGAACGGACGGTCGGTCTGCGGGGCACCGACGCCAACGACCGGGACGACGACCCGGAGGCGGTCGGCCGGGCTCGCGGGGGTCTTCGGCGACGGCCGCGACCGAGGTCGCCCGGCCGACCGATCCGGCGCTGTGTGCCGGGACCGAGGCCGCCGTCGAGTAACCGACCGACCGCGACCCGCGCTTCGGATCGCCCGACCGAGGGTACCCTTTTTTACTGCGGCCGCCAGATAGAACGGCCATGAAGTTCGTCATCGTCGGCTACGGCCGGGTCGGCATCCGGACCGTCGAGATCCTCGACTCCGAGGGCCACGACATCGAGATCGTCGACAACGATCCCGAGAAGATCGAGCGCGCGGAGTCGGAGGGGTACACGGCCCACCTGGGGGAGGGCGACGACGAGGACGTACTCAGGGAGGCGGGCGTCGCGGAGGCCGACGCGCTGGGCGGCCTCACGGGCGACCTGAACGTCAACCTCGGCGCCTGCGTCATCGGGGACGTCCACGGCTGCCGGACGGTGATGCGCATCGACGACGACTACCACGCCGACATCTACGAGAAGTACGCCGCGGAGGTCGACGAGGTGATCTACCCCGAGCGGCTCGGCGCCGCGGGCGCGAAGACGGCGCTTCTGGGCGGGGACTTCGAGGTGCTGGGCGAACTCACCGCCAGCCTCTCGGCGGTCAGCGTCCGCGTCGGCGAGGACTCGGAGGTCCTCGGGAAGCGAGTCGTCGAACTCGACCTGCCCGAGGGAGCGCTCGTCTACGCCCACGGTCGCGCTCACGAACCGATGACGATCCCGCTGCCCCAGACCGAGATCGAGACCGGCGACGAGATCGCGTTCATCGCCCGGCCGGAACTCGTCGAATCGATCCGCGAGCGCCTGCGCGGGTCGAGCGAGCCCCCGGACGAGGCTGCCGCCTGACGACCGGTCCGCGGACCGGATCCGCCCCGCCGCTCCCGGAGTCGGTCCGTCTCCCGCGGGCGGCGAGCCGGAAACTCCCGACTGTAGCCGACTGAAGGACGGAAAACGCCGGGCGCGCGGTGGGGAGGATGGGGACGAGACCGCAGCGCGCGCCCGAGTGAGGCATACGCCGGTTGTGACTTAAATCCGCGTCAGACGCGCGTATGTCGCCGCTCGCGTCCCGGCGCGCTCGGCGGCGGTGTCTCCCGAGAACATATACCGTTCGGACCGCTCACCCGTCCTATGGACGGAATCGGCGTTCCACTCGTGACTCCGTTCGACGAACAGGGCGCCCTCGACGAGAAGGCGTTGCGCGAACTCGTCGACTGGCTCGAGGACCGTGGGATCGACTTCCTGGTCCCGTGTGGCTCGACCGGCGAGGCGACGCTGATGACTCCCGACGAGCGCGCGCGGGTCGTCGCAACCGTCGCGGACGCGGCCTCGGTTCCGGTTCTCGCGGGGACGGGAACCGCGGGTCTGCGGCCGACCCTCGAACTGACCGAGCACGCCGCCGCCGACGGCGCCGACGCGGCGCTCGCGGTCGCTCCCTACTACTACCCCCACGGCCAGGCCACCTTCGAGGCGTACTACCGGGACCTGGCCGACGAGAGCCCGCTGCCGGTCTACCTCTACACCATCCCGCAGTTCACCGGCGGCGCGCTCGACCCCGAGACCGTCGGACGGCTGGCCGACCACGACAACGTCCGCGGGATGAAGGACTCGAGCGGCGACGTCGAGTGGTTCCAGCGCGCCCGCCGGCGGACCGCCGACGATGAGTTCGACCTCGTGACCGGCGCCGGGGCGGTTCTCGCCGCGACGCTGAACGCCGGCGGCGACGGGGGGATCCTCGCACTGGCGAACATCGCCCCCGAGGTCGCCGTCGAGATCTACCGCCGCCACCGCGAGGGCGCCCACGAGAGCGCACAGGAGCTGTTGGCCGCGTCGATCGAACTCATCCGCTCGGTCACGTCGGTCCACGGCGTCTCGGGGCTGAAAGCGGCGATGCGCGACCGCGGCGCGCCCGCCGGCTACGCCCGACGGCCGTTCGGCCGGGTCGAGGACGCCGCCCGCGAGGAGATCGCCGGCCACCTCGACAGCGTGCTCGGCCGCCTCTAGAGGTCGGGCGCGGGCGTCGCCCGCGTCGCCGTCGCCTTGGTCGTCGCAACGACCCGCGTTTCGGCGGCCAGCGAGAGGCGATCGACGCTGTCGACCGTCAGCAGCGCCGCGAGCAGTGTCTCGCTCCCCACGTCGACGGCGACGCGCGCGACCGCCGTCCCTCGATCGACCTCCGCGATGGTCCCGGAGAAGCGGTTGCGCGCGCTCGTCCCCTCGCCGGGCGGCGCCTCGTCGGGGGGGTGGAGCGTGACGGCGTCGGCCCGGAGAGTGACCTGGACCGCTCCGGCGTCCTCGTCCTCCGGGGCGAGCGCCCGGACCCGACCGGCGGGCGTCTCGACGACCGCGAGTTCCCCCTCGCGGTCGATCACCTCGCCGTCGAGGACCGTCTCCTCGACGGCCGCGGTGCCGGAGAAGGCGCTCGTGAGCCGGTCGAACCGGGCGAGCAGCGCGGCGGCCTCACCAGTCAGGCGGCTCCCCCCGCCGCCGGCCCCGCCGCGGCGGCGCTCCACGAGGTCGCCGAAGGCGGCCTCGAGATCGACCAGCCGCTCGTGGGAGCGGGCGTACGACCGCCCGAGGTCGGCGGCGGCGGCGTTGAGCGACCCGGTCTCGTCGATCGCTCGCAGCAGCGCCGCGTCGTCCGCGCCGAAGGTCACTCCGTCCTCGCGCAGGCGGGCGTCGAACCCCGGATCCATACCCCGTCTGGGCGAGGGGCGGACTAAAATCCCGCCGTCGGGCCGGCGCTGCGCGGTTCGCCGGAGCGGGAAACCGGAATCGGTTACAGGGCCGCGAGCGGGTAGCCGCTCCGAGTTACCGGCAAGGCGTATCAGTGCGGGCGGGATAGTCGTTCCCGTGGCTACCGAACGCCGTACGGAGTCGCCCCGAGGGTTCGATCTCTCCTACGGAGAGGTGACCGGAGCGCTAGGAGATTCGGTTACCGTCCTGCCGATCGTCGTCGCGCTGGGGGCGCTCACCCCCGTCTCGCTGGCTCACGTGCTCGCCGGCTTCGGCGTCTTCCAGGTCGTCTGGGGGCTGCGCTACCGGCTCCCGGTCTCGGTCGAACCGATGAAGGCGCTCGCCGGACTGGCCATCGGCGGCGCGCTCACCTACGGGGAACTGGTCGCCGCCGGCCTGCTCGCGGGCGCGACTCTGCTCGCGGTCGGCGCCTCGGGGACGCTCGCGACCGTCGAGCGGTACGTCGGCCGGTCGGTCGTCCGCGGGATCCAGTTCGCCGTCGCGCTGATCCTCCTGGAGGCCGGGGTCGGTCTCGCGGTCGACGCACCGGCGGTCGGGGCCGCCGGACTCGTGCTCGCGACCGCCGTCGCACTGGTCGACAGCCGATCGGCCGCGCTCGCGGTGCTCGGCGTCGGCGTCGCCTGGACGGTCCTCGCGACCGGACTCCCCCCCGTCCGGCCGCCGACGCCGGCGCTCTTCCCGGCCGGCGGCCCGCGGCTGACTGGCGACGCGCTCGCGGGCACGGCCGGTCAGCTCGCGATGACGGTCGGCAACGCCGCCGTCGCCACCTCGCTGCTGTTCTCGGATCTCTTCGACGCCGAGGTCGCCAGCGACGACCTCGCGACCAGCATGGGGGCGATGTCGCTCGTCGCCGTCCCGCTGGGCGCGCTGCCCATGTGTCACGGGTCGGGCGGACTGGCGGGCAAACACGCCTTCGGCGCCCGGACCGGCGCCGCGAACCTCGTGATCGGCGCCCTCTACCTGCTCGCGGCCCCGGTCGCCGGGCTCTGGCTCGGCTTCCCGATGGCACTGCTGGGCGCGCTGCTGGTCGTCGTCGCCGCACAGCTCGGCCAGGTCGCCCTCGCCGCCCGCTCGCCGCTGGCGGTCGGGATCGGCGTCCTCGGCCTCCTGACGAACGTCGGCCTCGCGTTCGCCGTCGGCGTCGTCGCCTACCACGCCTCCGAGCGGTGGCGCTGACGGCCCGCGTGGCGGGTGCGCAGCGGCGACTCGGTGCCCGGCTTCGGTCCGCGAGCGGTTCGACCGGTGGCTCTTTGCCCCGCCGCGGCCGACCCGTCGGCATGGACACCTGGGACCGGCTGTTCGAGCGCGCCGCCGACTGCGACGCGAGCGTCGCGGACGTGCGGCGGGAACTCGCGGCTCGACGCGATGACGGAGCGTGAGGGCGCGGGCGGCGACGGCGACGACCGGGGCGAGGGCGAGTTCGACGCCGACCGGATCGCCCGGATCGTCGCCGACGCCGACGTGCTCGTCGCCGACCTGCTGGCACTCCTGGATCGAACTGGTCGCCAGCGACCCGTTGCTCGACGACGCCGAGGCCGTGATCGCCGCGCTGGCCGATCCGGAGCTGGCCGAGGGCTGGCGCGCCCGGATCGAGGAGCTCCGCGCGCCCGTCGATCAGCCGGCGGGCGACCACCCCGCGCTCGCCTCCGCGTACCGCGGAGACGCGGCCCACGTCCTCTCGTTCGACGAGCGACTCGGGAGCGCGAAGGCCGGCGCGACGCTGCGCGAGCGCGCCGAGACGAGCGTGAAGTCCCCCGACGCCTTCGTCCGCCTGTTCGATCCCGCGGACGCCTACGAACTGGTCGGCGACGGGCAGTACCCCGGACCGGACCGAGACCGGGACCGGGAGCAACCGGACGAGGTCTGACGGGACGCGATCGGAGAGACCGTCGGGACGGCTTCCGGGGGTGTCGGAACCGATCGATCCCGTTCGCGGTCGACCCCCGCCGGTCGCTCGCGTCCGATCGCTCTCGATACCGCGGTCGCGACCGATCCGCTCCCCGGTTCGCCCTCGCTATCGCTCGGCGAACCACTCCGCGAACTTCTCGAGCGCCCGCCCGCGGTGGGAGACGGCGGTTTTCTCCGCCGGCGAGAGCTCCGCGAACGTGGTCCCGTCGTGTTCGAAGATGGGGTCGTAGCCGAACCCGCCCTCGCCCCGGGGCGGGACGATCCGGCCGGGGACGACCCCCTCGAAGAGCTTTACCGGAACGTCCCGCGGCCGGCCGGCGTCGACGGTGTCGTCGGTGCTCGCGGCGGCCCGCTCGTCGGCCCCGAGGTCCTGTCCGCGCCGCTCGCCCCGGTCGACGGGTTCGGGCGTCGCGGCGAAGTCCTCGCCGTCGCAGTAGGCGATCACGCACCGAAACGAGGCCCGGGCGGTGGCGTCTCCGTCCGCTTCGGCCGCCGACCGCGCCAGCTCCCCCGCCCTGTCCACGCCGACGGTCTCCTCGACGTACGAGGAGTAGGGGCCGGGAAACCCGTCGAGCGCGTCGACGAACAGCCCGGCGTCGTCGACGATGACCGGTCCCTCGACGTGACCGTAGGCCTCGCGGGCGCCTCGGGCGGCGACGGGACCGAGTTCGCCGGCCTGGATCTCCGTGTAGTCGAACTCCACGGCCTCGACGCCGTCGAGGTACGCCCGGGCCTCGCGGACCTTCCCCTGATTCGTGGTGACGTAACTGAGCACGGGAGCAGTTCGCTCGGGGAGAGAAAAGGCGCGTCGGTCGCGACCGGTGGCGCCGATCAGTCGACGATGACTTCCACGGGATCGTCCTCTTCGATGGAGGTCTCCTCGCCGCGGCGCTCCTGGTAGAGCAGCGCGCCCGCGACGATCAGCACGATCCAGGACCGCCAGTTGGCGAGATTGAGCGTGTAGCCGATGCCGAAGGGCTTCTCGACGAGCATCCCGTCGCCGGGCTGCCAGTACGAGGCAAGCATCCGCCCGAGGCTCGGTCGCTCGAAGTTGTACGGGACGCCGAATATCTCGCCGGACTGTGGTTTGTCTGCCATGTGGAGGCGATACGGAGGGGTTCGTTAAGTCGTTTGTCACCGGCGAACGACCTCGCCGACCGAGGTGACGTCCGGGCATCGGGGCGACCTCTCGACGGACGGCGGCATCGCCGCTCCCGACGTCGACGGCGCGTCGGAGTGACTACTGATACCGGCCGCGTCCCTCGATCTCCTGCAGGTGGGCGACGACCGCCCCGTCGCCCGCGTTGCGGTAGGCGGCCTCGACGGCGTCGAGCAGCGGCTCGGGATCGCTCGCGGTCCCGGACAGGGACTGCTCGAAGACGTGGAGGTCCATCGCGTAGTCCTCGACGTCCTCGGAGTGATAGCCCAGGCCGAAGTCGATGAGCCACAGCGACGGTCCCTGCCGGCTCCCGTCCCCCGGACCGGTCTCGCCGTCGTCCCCCGGCCCGTCCGCTCCCGTCCGGACCCGCACGTTCCGCGTCGTGGGGTCGCCGTGGACGATGCCGGCGCCGTGGAGCGTCGCGAGGCATCGCCCGACGGCGGCGACCCGGGCCGCCGAGAGCGCCCCGGGAACGCCGAGGTCCGTCTCGCCGACCCGCTGCATCGTCAGCGTCGCCCGGCGGTCGTCGACGTCCCGGAGCACGGGCGTCGGGACGCCCAGCCGTCGCGCGTCGTGGAGCAGTCGCGCCTCGCTGCGAGTGCGCTCGCGGCGCAACCGGTCGTCGAGCGCCGGGTGGCGGTAGTCCTTGGGTGCGCGGTGCTTGCGGGCGTACTCGCCGAGGTCGACGGTCGCCTCGGCGCCCCTGTGGGTCTGTGACTGGGTGTTTCGCTCCCCGGACGCGGCGACCGCGACGTCCTCCCCGTCGCGCCAGGTCACTGCCGCCTCGTCGGGCCGGAAGTCCGGCCGCACGCGCGAGTCCCCGATCGGGACCGTGTCGCCGGCGGCGCACATCTTCGCGCCGAGGACGGCGATCATTCCGGCGTTGTCCCGCAGGAAGCGCGGCTCGGGAGCGTGGAACCGCGCGCCCCGCTGGTCACACATCTCCCGGAGCATCGACTGCAGGCGGTCGTTCTGTCCCACCCCGCCCCCGAGGACGAGTTCGTCGTTGCCCGTCAGCGACAGCGCCCGCTCGGAGACCTCGGTGAGCATCCCGAAGACGTGTTCCTGCAGCGAGAAGCAGACGTCCTCGACGGGGATGCCCTCGTCGTAGGCCTGCTTCGCGGCCGACATGATCCCCGAGAACGAGAAGTCCATCCCCTTGACGACGTAGGGCAACTCGACGTACTGGCCCTCGGTCGCGCGCTCCTCGACCTTCGGGCCGCCGGGGTGGCTCCAGCCGACGTGGCGGGTGAACTTGTCGATGGCGTTGCCGACGCCGGTGTCCATCGTCTCCCCGAGGATCCGGTAGCGCCCGTTGTGATAGCCCAGCAGGTGGGCGTTGGCCCCGGAGGCGTTCAGGCAGACCGGCG
This sequence comes from Halobacteriales archaeon QS_5_70_17, assembly GCA_003021975.1. Classification (GTDB taxonomy): domain Archaea; phylum Halobacteriota; class Halobacteria; order Halobacteriales; family Haloarculaceae; genus Halomarina. The sequence goes on from PXRR01000025.1 coordinate 21,194, forward strand.
ACGCGAACCCCGAGGTGTGGCGGCCGATCTCGAGGTGCGCGAGCATGTGGTTGACGCCGACCAGCGGGACGTCGAGCGTCCCGGCGGTCGCGCGCGCGGCCGTGCCGACGATCCGGAGACACGGGCCCAGTCCCGGCCCCCGGGAGAAGGCGACGGCGTCGACGCCCTCTCCCTCACTCCCCGCCCGGGCGTGCTCGCGGGCCTCCCGGACGACCGACGGGATCGCCTCGCGCATGTGCTCGGCGGCCTCGCGCGGGTGGATCCCGCCGCTGTCGGGGAGGTAGGCGTCGGTGAAAACGGCCGTCGCGTCGGTCTCGGTTTCGTGGACGGCCGCGCTCGCGGCCCACGCGGTGCCTTCGATACCGAGAACGCGCACGCCTTACGTCCACTCGGTGTAGCTGCACTTCCCGCAGTGCAGCCGGTCGCCGTGGTCCGCGAGGAAGGTGTCGCCACACCGGGGGCACTGCTGTTTGTCGGTCGTGCCGTCGTCCTCGTAGTACTCGTGGCGGGCCATCTACGCCTCCTCGGCCTCCGCGTCGGCGCCCTCCTCGGCCTCGTCGGCGCCGATCTTGTTGCGCTCGAGCATGTACTCCTGCTCGACCTCCTGGGCACGGTCGGCCGTGTCGTAGACCTTGGCGTAGCCGACGGTCTTTCGCATCCCGTATTTCGTGTCCAGCCGGTGGATGACGACCTCGTCGGCGTCCTTGTTGAGCGTCGCGGCCAGCGAGTCGCGCACGGAGAGCCGCGAGGGCGTCGCGTCCTCGTGGACGACCTCGAACCGCACGTCGGTGCGGTGCAACATCGGATTGTCGTCCTCCTCGAGTATCTGGATTTCCATGGTTACGTTGGCCGTAAATGCTCCTGTCGCGGCTAAAAGGATTTCGAACCCGACGGTCGGTCCGTCCATCTCGGGCGAGCGCTACCGCTGCGACGGCTCCGGTCGATCCACCTTCCGGCGGTTTCGACGCCGGGGACGTCGCCCTCGACGCCGACGGTAGCCGGGCGACGAGCGACCGCGAGACGATCGAGCGCCGGGCCGAGAAGCGCGACGGCGACCCGGTCCGGACCGGGGCCCTGAGGACGCCGGCGACGCCGAGCGGGGCGTCTCCCGGACCGCGTTCGGGGACCACAGCGGGTTCGAGCCGATCTCGCGGGACGAGCGGCCCGACACCTTCGAGAGCAGGATCTGGCGCTAGTCGACCGGGAGGAGACGGCGGGAGGCGATTTCGACGATCTCCGCGGTCCCGTCGACCGGGAGAACGTCCGAGACGCGCTCACTCTCGCTCGCGGGCGATCCCGAGGGCCCGTCGCGCGCCCCGGGGATCGCCCTCCATCCGCTCTATGAACTCGAGCATCGCGGCCCGCGTCTCGCTGTCGACGGCCGCGAGCACCATCCCCTCGCCGGGCTGTCCGTAGACGACGCTCGCTCCCGAGGGGGCGGCCGCAATCGCGGGCACGGCCGCGAGGTCCTCCTCGCCCTCGACGACCAGCAGCGTCGCCGCGTCGTCGCCGAGCGCGTCGGCCAACTGGGCCAGTAGCTCCTCCGAGAGGGTCGCCGCCGGGTTGCGAACGTGGACGACGCGGTCGAAGGCGTCCCGGTCGACCCGGCGGTCGTCGGCCAGCGCCTCGCGCTCGGTCTTCCCGTCGACCAGCGCGACGTCGGGAGTCGTCTCCGTCAGCAGGTGGGCGGTGACGACGTCGCCGACGGCGATCAGCGGCCGACCGGCCTCCGCGAGCAGGGCCGCCGGGTCCGTGTAGACGGGGCCGACGGGGTCTTTCAGCTCGGCGCGCAGGGCGTCGGGGAGTTCGAGCACTTACCTGACCTTCAGGGCGTAGGCGCCGGGTTCGGTGACGCCCATCTCCTCGGCGATCTCCGACTCCTCGGGGTGAGCGATGACGACGTACCCCGCCCAGTCTTCGGTCAGGGAGGTGGACCCGCAGACGACACAGGACTGCTCCTCGCTGGCGTCCTGGACGCGGTGGCACTCTCGACAGACGAGTCGCGTCGCCATCGTCACTCACCCGCCGTGGCTTCCTGTTCGCGTTGCTCGCGGAGCCAGCCGTGTTTCCCGAGGCCGGGCTGTTTCGCGGTGAGGCCGATCTTCGAGTCCCGGGGGTTGCGCTCGTCGATGCTCTTGGTGACGATCCGCGCCCGGACGGCGTCGCCGACGCTCAGCGTCTGGTTGGACTCCCGGGAAGCGAGCTGCTGGTTCTCCTCGTCGAACGCGAGGTACTCGTCGGAGATCTGGGAGACGTGCAGCAGGCCGTCGACGGGGCCGATCCCGACGAACGCCCCGAAGTTCACCACCTCGACGACCTCGCCGTCGACGACCTCCTGCATCTGGGGGTCGAAGGTGATCGCGTCGAAGGTGGCGTCGTAGTAGACCCCCGGCTCGCCCGGCAGCACCGACCCGTCGCCGATGTCGACGACGTCGACGACCGAGACGACCGACCCGACGTCCTCGTCCATTCGCCCCTCCAGTTTGTCCTGGAGGAGTTCCTTCACCAGCTGTTCCGACACGTCAGCGAGGAACCGCGGTGGCACCTCGACCGTATCGCGTAGCCTGACCCTCTTGTACATGTTATTGAATAGCGAGTTTGTTTCGCCCCCTTAAACCGATTGCCTTGCTCGGGAGGCGGTCACGCAGGGGGCCGTCGTTCGTGACCACGTACTCGCAGTCGCCGCGCTCGGCGAGTTCGACGAGCGCGTCGTCGGCGTACGTCGCCTCCGTCTCGACCGTCTCGCAGCGATCCGCGAGGTCTCGGCCGACCGACGCGGCGGTCGCCGCTCGACCGCCCTCCTCCGCCAGTTCGTCGAGTTCCAGGAGCACCGAGCGCGGGACGACGCAGTCGTACTCGCCGTCGAGCAGCCGGTCGAGCTCCTCGAAGACCCGTACGTCGCACTCGACCGGCATCATCAGCGCGCTGGTGTCCATGGCGACTCTCATTCGCGCAGCGTCCCGATCCCGATGAGCCGCCAGCGCGTCCCGACCCGCCGGTTGATGGCGATGGCCGCGCCCTCCTCGGCGGCGACGGGCCGCTTGAGCTGTACTTCGGCCTCGTTTTCGCGCGCGCTCGTCACCGAGCCGACCGTCGTGGCCGTCCCGACGGTGAGCATCAGGGGCTCGCCCGTCGAGATGGGCTCGATGTCGTCCTCGCTGCCCACGAGGCGGTCGAGCAGTTCGACGTCTATCGTGAAGCCGTTCCACGTCGGCGGGAGGCTCCCCGGCGGACCGGCGATCTGGCCGCCCAGCGCGTCGCCTTTGGTCAGCGACGGGTCCAGCCCGGTCCCGACGCCGAGCAGGCCGCCCGGGCCGACCTCGTCGACGAGGTCGCCGCCGGCCTGCAGCGAGCGGACGGTCGTCGTGATCGGGTGGTACTCCGACTGGCCGCCCTCCTCGATCTCGCGGCCGGGTCGGAGTTCGATCTCGTCGTCGACGTGGAGTCGGCCCTGTGTGAGGCTCCCGCCGAGCACGCCGCCCATGAGGTCCTCGAAGGTCGTCCCCGGGCGGTTGATGTCGAAGCTCCGGGCAACCTGCATCCGGGCGTCGGCGTCGGGGTCGCGCTCGGGAGTGGGGATGGCCTCCTCGACGGCCTGCATGAGGAGGTCCATGTTCACCTCCTGCTGGGCCGAGATCGGCACGACGGGCGCGTCCTCGGCGACGGTCCCCTCGACGAACTCCTCGATCTGTCGGTGGTTCTCGCGGGCCTGCTCGGCGTCCACGAGGTCGATCTTGTTCTGGGCGATGACGATGTTGTCGATGCCGATGATGTCGAGCGCCATCAGGTGTTCGGCGGTCTGGGCTTGGGGCACCGGCTCGTTGGCCGCCACGAGTAACACGGCCCCGTCCATCATCGCCGCCCCCGAGAGCATCGTCGCCATCAGCGTCTCGTGGCCCGGCGCGTCGACGAACGAGACCGTCCGGACGACCTCCGACTCCGACCCGTCCGGGCAGGTCTCCTCGACCGTGTAGCACTTCGGCTCGTCCATCCCAGGGCACCGACGGAAGGTCGCGTCGGCGTAACCGAGGCGGATCGAGATCCCGCGTTTCATCTCCTCGGAGTGCTGGTCGGTCCACTCGCCGCTGAGTGCCTGGACCAGCGTCGTCTTCCCGTGATCGACGTGGCCGACGAGTCCGATGTTCACCTCCGGTTGTCGGTGTTTCCCTGTCATCTCGAGAGTAATAAGGGGAACTCCGCCCGTGGTGAATTTAAACCTGCTGTTCTCCCGGAGGCGGTCGGCGCGGGTCGATCCACAGCTTCGGACCGGCCTCAGGCCCGCTCTGTCGGGTCGACGGGGCCGTCGGTGACCGGAGGGCGGTAGCGAGCGGTCCTGTCGCCCGACCGTCGACTGGTTCCGGGGGTCGAGTACCCCCTCCGGCCCCCGGACCACTCACCGCGACCGACGGGCGTCGGACGCCCGTCAGACGCCTCCAGAACGCCTATGTCGAGCGAACTCGACGGTCGGCGCATGGCACCCTCACGCTGGCGACCGATCGGACTGCTGCTCGCGCTCGGCGCGCTCGGCGTCCTCGCGCGCCGGAGCGGCGAGGACCCGGGGCGAGAGATCCCCGTCCGCGAACCGCCCGCGCCCGCCGAGGTCCCCGAACGTCCCCCCTGACGCCGCCGCCGAGCGAGGCGTTTTTCGTTACTGACCGCCGAGTGGGGACGTGCGCGAGTTCGGCTTCGAGATGGCGCTGTGTGCTCGCCTCGAGGCCGGCGGCCGCCTCGTGAGCCGCCAGCTCGGCGCGAGCACCCGCGGGCGCCGCGTCGTCGACGCCGTGATCGTCGAACCGGGGCCGGCCTTCGACGAGCGGGCGCGGCTCACGTCGGCGACGATCCCGGCCGCAGCGATCGACGCAGACGTCGGCCCGGGTCGCGCGCGCTTCTGGAAGGACTGCTTCGACCGCGACTCGATCCCACCCGAGCGCGCCCGCGAGGTCGTCGAGCGGGGCGTCGAGATCGGCTTCTTCGAACGCGAGCGCCGCGGCGGGCAGACGTACCTCCGACAGGCCGCCCGCTACCCCGAGGAGTGGTTCGGCCGGCTGATCGGCGTCGAGAACAAGCCCGACCTCGACCGCCCCGGCGACCTGCGTACCCAGCTCCGCCGGGACGTCTCGCTGGCCGCCCTCGACGCGGTCATCCTCGCCACGGAGTCGTACGTCACCGGCGCCCACCGCAACCGCATTCCCCCGGAGGTCGGCATCTGGCGCGTCGACGCGGACGTCGAGGGCGGGACCGTCGACCGCGAGGTCGTCCGCGAGCCGACGCCCCTCCCAGTCGAGGAGCCGGGGCTGGAGATCGACGAGCGCCGCCCCGCCCGGACCGACGTCGAACCGGTGACCGCCGCCGAGAAGGCCCGCCTGCGCCGGACGATCGCCGAGCACGCCTACGGCAAGGGCTGGCGGGTCGCGTTCCCCGACTGCCCGCACGTCGTCGAAACCGCCGTCGCGGGGGTCGGGGGGATCCCGTACTGCTCCCGCGCCGGGCGGATCGCGGGTCGTGTCGACCCCTGCTCGTGTACCGGGGACGAGCGCGGCGGCGACAGCCACCGGAGCGCGTCGATCGACCTCCGGGGCCGCCGGGCGACCCACTCTCCGTGGGTGCGCGACCCGGAGGGGGCCGCCAGCGAACAGGCGGGGCTCGAACGGTTCCTGTAACGGGGAGCGAGACTCGGCTGGCGGGCGAAGACGATGAACGACCGCGACCGTCCGCGGGCGACCTCAGAGGACGAACCGCTCGCCGTCGACCGCGAGGTCGTCGCCGAAGGCCTCCTCCGGGGTAGGGAAGTGCGAGACGTGGACTAGCCGGTAGTCCGCGGCGTCGAGATCGTCGGCGAGCGCCCGCGCGCCCTCGAAGGTCATGTGCTTCGTTCCGAACGTGTGGGGGACGCCGTCGCGGACGTCGCTCCCGCCCAGCGGGTGGTGCTCGCAGAACCGCGCGGGGACGATACCGTCGGCGAGCAGCAGGTCCGCCCCCGAGAGAACCTCGCGGGACCGCTTCGGGACGTCGTAGCTGGTGTCCCCCGAGAGCGCGAGAGCCGCGCCGGTCTCGGGGTCCTCGATCCGGAGGCCGTAACAGAGCAAGGGCGGGTGGTCGACCGGGACGAGCGTCACCTCCAGCCCGCAGGCCGAGAACTGCTCGAACGGCGACTCCGGGCGCGGGGCGATGGCGTCGAGGTAGTCGAACTTGCTCGCCACGGTCCCGGCGACGCTCTCGCCGGTCCGGGAATCGGTCTCGTCGGCGGCGTGGACGGGGACGGCGTCGTCGGTTCCGGGCCGTCCGAACAGGCGATAGGCGTTGCCCAGCCCGTCGATGTGGTCGAAGTGGATGTGCGAGACGACGACGGCGTCCGGCAGCGGCACTTCGCGGGCGAGGAACTGCTGGCGGAAGTCCGGGCTGGCGTCGATCAGCAGCGCCTCCCCGGTGCGCTCGTTCTCGACGTGCACCGAGAACCGTGAGCGCTCCACGCCCCGTTCGCGGGCCGCGGTGCAGGTGTCACAGCCGCACCCCACCGTCGGCGTGCCCGTGGTGTCACCGGTCCCGAGCAGCGTCACCCGCATCGCCGCTCAGTCACCGTGTTCCTGGGGAGTGCCGGAATCGCGTTCGTGGTCGTGGTCGTGGTCGTGCTCGTCGGCGTCGCTCCGGCCGTTGCCGGCGATCAGCGCGTCCGGGTCGCCGTCCATCATGTCCATGTTCTTCAGGTTGTCCCGCTCCTCGAAGTCGGCGACGGCCGCCTCGAGGTCAGCCTGGGTGAGCGTGGTCCGCTCCTCGGTCAGCGCGTCGAGCACGGCCTCCCGGAGCACCAGGCGGAGGTCGCTGCCCGTCAGCCCCTCGGTCGTCTTGGCGAGCGCCTCGGGGTCGAACTCCTCGATGTCCATCTGTCGGGTGATCACGCGGAGGATGTCCGCGCGCATGTAGTCGTCGGGCTTGGGGAAGTTGACGATCTCGTCGAAGCGCCGCCAGGCCGCGGCGTCGAGCTGGTCCGGGTGGTTGGTCGCGCCGATCAGCAGCACGTCGTCGCGGATGAGGCTGATCTCGTCGATGCTCTTCAGCAGCGTGTTGACCGCCCGCTTGATCGCCGCGTGCTCGTCGGAGGCGCGGGTCTTCGCGACGAAGTCGAACTCGTCCATGAAGAAGATACAGGGGGCGAGTCGCTTGGCGACCTCGAAGGCCTTGTCGACGTTCTTGGCGGTCTCGCCGAGGTACTGGCTGGTGATCATCGACAGCTTCACCTCGACGAACGGTAGATCGAGTTCGTGGGCCAGCGCCCGCGCGACGCTGGTCTTCCCGGTGCCCGGCGGTCCGACGAACAGGAGCTTTCCGATCTCCTGGAGGCCGATCGAGGCGAGGTACTCGCGGTGCTCGATGGCCTTCATCACCTTCTTGATCTCGCCTTCCTGGTCTCCGGTGAGCACGAGGTCGTCGAGGGTCATCTCGACCTCCTCGGGGGCCCGGACCTCAACGAGGTCGAGCATCTCCTCGTCGTCCTCGTCGAACATCTGCTCCAGGAGGCTGTCGATCCAGACCCGGTCGGCGTGGATCGGGCGGTTGTTCGCCCGGGCGGTTTCGTAGTCGACGCCCTCGAACTCCCCCTCGAAGCGCCGCGCCAGCACGGGGTTCCCCAGGAGGCGGTCGGCGTCGGTGCGCTCGCGGTACCACTTCTCGGCCATCCCCTCGTCGGTGAACTCGAGCTCCCCGGAGAACTCCTTGCGGTCGGTGAACATCAGGTCCGAGATGGCGTCCCAGGGGTGGGCGAGACCGGTCGCCTCGGTGACAGTAGTCTCGGTGATCGACAGGGGTCGCTCGATACCGCCTGGCGTGGGGCGATCCGACGGCGACTCCGACTCCGCCTCGGCGCTCCAGAACGCGCGGCGATACGGGGGCGGCATGTCACCCGGATCGAGCTCCCGGTCCTCCTCGTAGGTGTGAGCCGTGAGCGTGAATTCGATGACGTCGAGCGCCGGGCTGGTCATTTCCCGAGGACTAACGTCGGGAACGCTATAAGACCGTCGGACCGATCCGGGCAGGCGCTCTCGGGCGGTTTTCCGGCCTCGGCGCGCCCGTCGGTCGATCCGTTCCCGACGGCCCCCCGCCGGGTGAACTCCCTCCCGTTAGCTTCGCGTTGGGGTGAGTTTAACACCGTGAAGCGACTGCTGGACGTATGGACACGACACCCGTCGTCGTACGGGCCTATCGCACCGCCCACGGCAAGGAAGACGGCGTCTACGCCGACGTCCGAAGCGAAGACCTCTCGGTCCCGCTGATCGACGAGATCCTCGCGGGCACCGGTCTCGCCGGCGACGACGTCGACGACCTGATGTGGGGCTGCGCCCAGCAGCGCGAGGAGCAGGGTAACAACCTCGCGCGGATCATCGCTCTCCTGTCGGACCTCGGCGAGAGCGTCCCCGCGACGACGATCAACCGCTGGTGCGCCTCCTCGGCGCAGGCGGTGATCTCCGCGAGCGACGCGATCCGCGCCGGACAGCGCGACGCCGTCATCGCCGGCGGCGTCGAGAACATGTCCCGGGTAGAGCTGGGCGGGAACAGCCAGATCCACCCCCGGATGAACGAGGAGTACGACCTCGCCGCCCTCCAGATGGGGATGACCGCCGAGGAGGTCGCCGAGCGCTACGACGTCTCCCGGGAAGCCCAGGACGACTACGGGTACCGCAGCCACCGGCGCGCCAGCGAGGCCACCGAGAGCGGGCGCTTCGACGACGAGATCGTCCCGGTCGACACCAGCGAGGCGGTCGTCGAGGAGGACGAGGGCATCCGCCACGACGCCGACCGCGAGGCGATGCGCGACCTGCCGACCGTGTTCAAATCTGACGGGACGGTCACGCCGGGCAACGCCTCCCAGATCTCCGACGGCGCCAGCGCCCTCCTGATCACGAGTCGGGCGTTCGCCGAGGACCACGGCCTAGAGGTCATGGGCGAGGTCGGCAACAACTCGGTGGCGGGCGTCGAACCCGAGGTGATGGGCGTCGGCCCCGTCCCCGCCGTCGAGGACCTGCTGGAGCGCTCGGGGCGGACGATCGAGGACTACGACCTCGTCGAACTCAACGAGGCTTTCGCCTCTCAGTGTCTCTACTGCCAGGAGCAGCTAGGCATCGACGACGAGGAGTTCAACGCCAACGGCGGGGCTATCGCGCTGGGTCACCCGCTGGGCGCGACGGGCGCGCGCCTGCCCGTGACGCTGCTCCACGAGATGGAAAAGCGGGACGCCGACCGCGGGATCGCCACGGAGTGCGTCGGCTTCGGGCAGGGGGCGGCCATCGAGTTCAGCCGCTGAGGCTTTCGGTCCCCGACCTTCCGGCCTCAGACGGGTGATTCCAGCGCGCAAGGGCCGGAACCGAACCGTTATTCGCCGCCCGCGTCTCCCGCCGGTATGCGACTCCCGGACTACGAGCACGCCACCGGCCGCCACGGCGCGTCCGCAGCGCTGCGAAACCTCGCCGCGTACTACGGCTGGGGGCTCTCGGAGGCGGAGTGTTTCGGACTGGGATCGGGGCTCGGGTTCTCCTTCTTCGAACTCCCGGAGGCCCCGCACAAGGCGTTCACCGGCCGCTCGCCCGCGCCCGTCCGAACGCTCCTCGACCGACTCGACGTCGAGCACGTCGGGCGGGAGGGCCAGGAGTGGAGCGCGGTCCGGGAGGACGTCGCCGGGCGCCTCGACGCCGGCCACCCGGCGGTGCTGTTCGTCGACCGCGGCGCGCTCGCCTACGGGACCGGGAACGGCGGGGGGGCAGAGCAGTTCTCGCCGCTTCCCTACCCCGTGCTCGCGGTCGGCTACGACGACGACTGCGTCCACGTCGCGGACGGCGACCGCGAGGGCGTCCGGCGCGTCCCCTCCGAACGCCTCCGGGCGGCGATGGCGTCGAAGTCGGCGGCCGGGGGTCGAAACCGGCTTCTCGCCGTCACCGACCCGGCGGTCGGTACGGACGTCGAGCGCGCGGCCGGCGAGGCCGTCGAGGCGACCGCCGAGTACATGTTCGCCCCGGGGGAGGCACCCTATGCCCCGGGACCGACCGGCGTCCACGGTCTGGCGGGGATCCAGCGCCTCGTCGCGAGCGTCGCCGAGTGGCCCGCGCTGCCCGACCCCGAGCGGACGGTCCGGGCGGCTGCGCGGAGCGCCGAGCGCGGCGGTGGCGCCTTCCGGGGCCTCCAGGCGGAGTTCCTCCGGGCGGTCGACCACCCGTTCGGGGCGGACGTCGCCGAGACGGTCGACGACCTCGCGGCGGAGTGGACGGCGGTCGGCGAGACGCTGCGGGCGGCCGCCGGGGACGGCGCGCTCCGCGAGCGCCTCGACCAGGCGACCGCGAGCGTCCGGACCCTCGCCGACCGCGAGGCGTCGCTCCACCGGTCGATCCTAGACGGCTGAGGGACCGCTCCGGGCGGACCCGGACCGCGTCAGCGGTCGGGGTGACAGAACGACATCGCATCGCGGACGGCGTCGTGATCGCCCAGCAGCGTGATGCGGTCGCCGCGTTCCAGCGTAAAGTCGCCGTGCGGGACCTGCACGTCGCCGTCCCGCGCGACCAGCGCGATCAGGCAGTTGCCGGGGAGTTCGGGTCCGATCTCCGCGACCGTCCGGCCGATGAGAGTATCGGCGGTCACCTCGATCTCCTGCACGTCGCCGCTCTCGCCGATCCCGGAGGTCCACTTCGCGAGCGCCGGCCGCTCGATGAGGTCGTCGATCGCCTCCGCGGTCGCGTCGGTCGGCGAGATCGTACTGACGCCCAGGTCCTCGAACGGTTCGACGTTGTTCTGGTTGTTCACCCGCGAGACGACCGTCTCCACGTCGAACCGGGAGTTGGCCAGCTGCGAGACGAGCAGGTTGACGTCGTCGTCGCCGGTCGCGGCCACGAGGATCCTCGCGTTGTCCGCGCCGGCGGACTGCAGTACGTCCACGTCCGAGCCGTCGCCGATGTGGACGGTGTGGTCCTCGCCGCGAGCTAACTCGACTATCTCTTCGTCGTTCTCGATGATGACGACGTTCTCTCCACGGTCTTCGAGGCGGCGCGCGAGCGTGCGGCCCACGGTTCCGCCGCCGACTATGATGACACGCATTGGTATCACGTCTAAGTATTCCGCGATCTGACGGGCGAACCCGCCCTCGAACGCCACCGTGACGAGGATGACGAGAAAGACAGTACCGACGAGCAGCGTGGCCGTCTCCTCCTGGCCCGTGGCCTGCAGTTCCACGGCGAACAGCGTCGCGACCGAGGCGGGGATGATCCCGCGCGGTCCGACGAAGCTCATGAAGAGTTTCTCCTCGGTGGTGAACCGGCTCCCGACCGTCGAGAGGAAGACGAGCCCGGGGCGGATGAGAAGCGCGACCACCGCCACGACGATCAGGCCCCCGACCCCGAGTCGAGCGACGTCCTGGAAGCGCAACAGCGCCGCCAGCGCGATGAAGACGAACGAGAGCACCAGCAGCGTGATATCGCCCTTGAAGTCGGCGATATCCTCCATGTAGGGGAGATCGAGGTTTCCCATGATGAGACCGGCGGTGGCGACGGCAGCGATGCCCGCCTCGGCCCGGAACGTGTCGGCCAGTCCGTAGGCGACGAGCGCGCCCGCGAGCACGAGGAGCCGGGCGTTTCGGGGGGCGTTCCCCGGCGAGAGGTCGACGATCCGGAGTCCGTAGTAGAGCAGCCCCGCGATGAGGAGTCCGACGAACACCCCGACCCCGAGCCGGACGACGAACCCCTCGGAGAGGACGGCGACCGACGCTTCGTCGTGGATGACCGCCTCGAAGACGACGACCGCGAGGATGGCCGCGGTGACGTCGTTGACGATTCCCTCCGTCTCGAGGGCCGCCTCGACGCGGTTCCGGACCGGGACGATATCGAGGATCGGCGTGATCACGGTCGGTCCGGTCGCGACCAGCAACGCGCCGATGAGGAAGGCGACGTTCCAGGCGGCGCCGAGCACGAACCGCACCGTCAGCGCCGTCCCGACGAGGGCGATCCCCGCCCCGACGGTGATCAGGCGGATGGTCTCCGAGGGGGCCTCCCGGAGCTTCTCGATCCGGAGGTGGAACGCGCCCTCGAAGACGATGATCGCGACCGAGAGGCCGACGATCGCGGGGAGCGCGTCGCCGAACGTCTCCTGTCCGACGATCCGACTCGGCAACACCAGCCCCGAGATGGGGCCGAGCGCCAGGCCGGCGATGATCAGGAAGATGATACTGGGGACCTGGTACCGGTCGCCGAGTACCTGCGCGACGACGCCGAGTCCGATGATGGCTGCGACGAGAGGGAGCAGTTCGCTTGCCACTGTGTCTCCGTAGCCGGTAGAGTAGAGCCGGTATCATAAACGTCCTCCCTTCGCTCACCGGTGCGCGACGCGCCCGCACGGACTTCCCTCCGACTTCCGGCCGATCCCGTCGGCGGAGCGATCGATCGGTGAGAAGCGTTCCCCGGCGGCCGCCCGGTGCCGACGCGGCTATCCGCCGCCCCGGACGACGTGGCCGTACTTCAGCAGGCCGACGAAGACGCTCCCGCCGACCATGTTCCCCACCGTCGACAGCGCGAGGAACTTCACGTAGTCGAGGACGGACACCTCCGGGGAGAGGAACACGCCGAACAGCACCTCTACGTTGCCCGCGATGGAGTGGGGCAGGTGGAAGATGCCGATCGTCGCCGTGATGAGCCAGATGATGATCAAGCGGCTCGTCGTCTCCTGGGCGGCGGTGACCAGCCACGCCAGCAGTCCCATCAGCCAGCCCGCGAGGACGCCCGCGACGAACAGCCAGTTCAGCGGGTGGTCGACGAGCTTGTGGGCGATCGTGCCGAACGCCTCCGGGGAGGCGACCCCGAGATTCGGCACCAGGGTGACGACGAAGACGGTGAACAGCGCCCCGCCGACGACGTTCCCGACGTAGACCAGCCCCCAGAGCCGTCCCAGCTCCCACGCCGACGCTCGCCCGTCGATGACTGGCAACACGGCGAGGGTCGTATGCTCGGTGAACAGCTCTGAGCGCCCCAAGATGACGAGGATGAACCCGACGGCGTAGGCGCTGGCGAGCAGTAGCTCCGTCCCGATGTCGCCGTAGCTGCCATCCGAGAGGGTGAGCAACACGGCCATCAGGAGCGGTCCGAAGCCGATGTCGAGTCCGGCCGAGAGGCCGGAGAGCGTCAGTCCCGACCACTTCCGGTCCATCTCGTTTTTCGCGGTGTCGATCAGCCGGAGGAGGATGTCGGGGGTCGGCGTCGGTTCCCCGGCCGCCGCCGCGCTCCCCACGTTCTCTCCCCCGGCGGCTTCGAGTTCGGCTCCGCCGGCGGCCGCGGTCTCGGCTCTGCTCTCGCCGGAGGTGTCTCCCGCTTCGGAGCCCCCCACTACCGCTCGCCTCCGTCGAACGCTCCGATACGCACTCCAGAGTACGAACCGATCATACGGGGAGTTGATCCAGCGCCCATGTAGACTTTGTCGGTTCCGAACCTCCGGCCCCGAGACGCGCCCGCAACCGGGCCGATCACGGGGGGCAGCGGAGTCGGCGGTGTCCCGCCCGGACCACAAGCCGTATGCTATCACCGGCCACATCGGCGGGCATGCAGGGCGAGCGCCTCGAGGCCTACCACTTCTACGAGCGATCCTGGGACGGCTACGACGACCTCCGAGCGGCCTTCGAGTGGGAGGTCCCCGAGCGGTTCAACGCGGCCGAGTACGTCTGCGACCGGTGGGCCGACGACGCCGACGGCGACCGGATCGCGCTGTACGGCGAGCGCGCGGACGGGACGCGGACGACCTACACCTACCGGGAGCTCGCGGCCGCGACCGACCGCCTCGCGGGCGCGCTCGCCGAGCGCGGGATCGGTCGGGGCGACCGGGTGGGGGTCAACGCCCCCCAGCGCCCCGAGACGGCGATGGCGCACGTCGCCTGCTGGAAACTCGGGGCCGTCTCGGTCCCCCTGAGCACGCTGTTCGGGACCGAGGCGCTGCGCTACCGGCTGGCCGACGCGGACGCCGACGCCTGCGTCGTCGACGCCGCGAACGCCGATACCCTGCGGGCGGTCCGCGACGACGCCGACGCGGATCTCGACCTCGGGACCGTCCTCGCCGTCGGCGCCGACCCCCGCGAGGACGAGGTCGGCTTCGACGCGGCGCTCGCGGCCGCCGACCCGGTCGACGGCCCGGTCGAGACCGACGCCGAGGACGACGCGATCGTCATCTACACCTCCGGGACGACCGGCGAACCGAAGGGGGTCCGCCACGCCCACCGGGTGTTGCTGGGCAACCTCCCGCTTTTCGTGACGGGGTTCTGCGATCTCGACCTCCGGGCCGACGACGTGCTGTGGACGCCCGCCGAGTGGGCGTGGGTGGCGACGCTGTTCGACGTGCTCTTCCCCGGCCTGTTCTACGGGCAGTCGGTCGTCGCCTACGACGGCGGCCCCTTCGACCCCGAGACGGCCTTCGAGATCGTCGAGCGTTACGGGGTGACGAACTTCTTCGCGCCGCCGACCGCCCTGCGGATGATGGCCGACGCCGACCCCTCGGGGTACGACCTCTCGTCCGTCCGGGTGGTGCCGAGCGGCGGGGAGTCGCTGGGCGCCAGTGTCGTCGAGTGGGCCGGGGAGACCTTCGACGGCGCGGCCGTCCACGAGGGGTACGGGCAGACGGAGGCGAACATGCTCGTCGGCGACTGCACCGCGCTGACGGAGTTCCGCGAGGGGACCATCGGCCCGCCGGCGCCCGGCCACGAGGTTGCGATCCTCGACCGGGAGAGCCGCGACCCGCTCCCCCGCGGCGAGGTCGGCGAGATCGCCGTCCGCCACGAGGGCAACCCCGTCTGCTTCAAGTCGTACCTCGGTAAGCCGGAGGCGACCCGAGCGAAGCTCCACGAGGGATGGCTGCTCACCGAGGACCTCGGTCGGATGGACGAGGACGGCTACGTCACCTTCGTCGGCCGCGCCGACAGCGTCATCATCTCGGCGGGCTACCGGATCGGTCCCGTCGAGATCGAGGAGGCGCTGGCCTCCCACCCCGACGTGGCCGATGCGGGCGTCATCGGCGTTCCCGACGAGAAGCGCGGCGAGGTGCCGAAGGCGTTCGTGGTCCCCGCTCGCTCCGCCGGGGAGAACTCCGGCGCGAGCGCGTCGGACGACCTCGCCGCCGCGCTGCGTGACCACGTCCGCGAGCGCCTCGCGGAGTACGAGTACCCCCGCGAGATCGAGTTCGTCGACGACCTCCCCAAGACCACGACCGGGAAACTCCGCCGAGTCGCCCTCGAGGAACGCGAGGGACTGTGCGAGTAGGGTCGGCACGGCGCGTCCTGAAGGGGCCTTTGACCCCCGTCGCGGGACGCGCCGGCGGCGTCGGTAGCCGGTCGGCGGTCGGTTCCCGGTCGGCGGCTGCTAGTCCGTCGGCCGGGGGTGAACAGTAGTTGAGCCGGGCGGCCGGGGTCGCGCCGAGGCGGTTTACCGCGACCGGTACTCCTCGGTCACGTCCTCGAGCTCGACCTCGCCCTCCGGAACGCGGTACGCGGTCACCACGGACCGGTCGGCGTCCGGGTCGTTCGCCGTCTTGTCGACCGCGTACCCGATATACGTACACGCGTCCCGCGTGAACTCGACCACCGAGTACCCCCAGTGGTGGCTGTCGAAGAACTCGACGTGAGGGTTCATCGCGGGGACCAGCCACGACAGCAGCGGTTCGGTGAGCGCCCGCCGCCGACCGCGAGTCAGGTGCAGGGCTTCCGCGATGTTGAGCGAGGTCACGGCGGGGGTCATGAACTCGACGCCGATGCGCTCGCCCTGCGCGACGCCCTTTCCGCCCGTCACCCGCCCGGGGTACGACGACTGCGAGTACGCGGCGATGTAACAGTGCATGTCGCCGGTCAGGGTCACGAAGTTATCGACGTCGGCCTCGGCGATCGACTCGGTGATCCGCATGCGTTCCCGGGTGTAGCCGTCCCACCCGCCCTGGACGGGGTACAGCGAGAGTGGCCCGGAGCCGACCCGGAGGGGCACGGTCAGGACCTCGTCGGCCCACACCGTCCACGTCGCGGTCGATCCGATGACCGTGTCGATGAGCCACTCGCGCTGGTCGTCGCCGAGCATCGTCCGCCCGGGCGGTTCGCGGTGCGGGCCGACGTTGTCGGGGGTCGGGATCGCCTCGCGGGGCGGATCGCGGAACAGGCGCTCGTCGGTCATCGCGAGCGTCACGAGGTCGCCGAACGAGAACTCGCGCCACAGCTGGAACCGGTCCTGGAGCCCCTCGCCCCGGGGATCGTAGCTGACGCGGGCGGGCATGTACTCCCACCAGGCGTGCATCGCGTCGGCGACGAGGTCGGTCATGAACTCGGGGTCGGTACCGCGCGGGTGATCCCCCGCGGGCGCGTCCGTCCGCTTGTCCCAGTAGAGGTCGTTGACCACCTCGTGGTCGTCCCACCCGGCGATCAGCGTGTGCGCTTCCAGCGCTTCCTGCAGGAAGCGGTCGCTCCGGTAGGTGCGGTACAGGTACCGGTAGTCGTCGAGGCCCCACACTCGGCTGCGTCCGCTGGGCAGGGACTTCTCGCGGCCGGGGTAGTCGTACGACCCGAGGCCCTTGAAGTGCCCCTCGTCGGACTCGTAGATGAAGTCGCCGACGTGGACGAGGAAGTCGACGTCCTCCCGGGCGACGTAGTGGTACGCGGGGTAGTAGCCGTTGAGGTAGTTCTGGCAGGCCAGGACCGCGAACCGCATCGCCTCCGGGGACGCGTCGGACGCGGGCAGCGTCCGGCACCGTCCGATCCGCGAGGCCGTATCGCGGTAGTAGAACCGGTAGTGGTACTCCCGGTCGGGGTCGAGATGTCCGTCGAGGTCGACTTTGACCGTGTAGTCGTGAGCCCTGATCTGCTCGGCCTCGGTGACCACGCCCTCGTAGACGACGTCCTCGAGGTCGGGGTCGCGGGCGACGCGGACGGCCAGCGGCTCAGTCGCGTCGAAGACCTCGGGCGGGCCCCCGCTGGCCACCGACTGGGGGAACGTCGCGTCCGGGTCCGCGTCGGCGTCGTGGTCGAATCGACCGGCGTCGGCGTCGGGATCGGGATCGGTCGCGACCGCCAGGTCGTGGGAGTCGAGTTCCGAGAGGAGTTCGGCGTGATCGTCTGTCCCCCGCGACGGCTCGTCGCGCCCACCCAGATCGATGTCGTCCGCCATACGGTCCCGATCGGGGGCCGCGAGGCCGTAGCGTTGTGGGTACGGACCGGGGACCTGCTCGGGCGCTGGCTGTCGGGCGCGTCTCGGACGACAGGCGTCACCGGTGGCGCCGAGCCCCGTCGCCGGTATCCTCTGCGAAGACGCGAGTGGTCCACCGGCTCCACCGTCGGGGTCCCGCGGCGTCCGGGGTATCGGGTTCACCCGGTCCGCTCGGGGGAAGAGAGCGCTAGTGTTTCCCGTCGTCTCCGCTCCCGTCCTCGTCTCCCTCTTCGTCCCCGTCGCTCTCGACATCGTCTCCGCCCCCGTCAGCGCCGGTTCGCCCGTCTTCTTTGGGATGGTCGGTCTCCTTGAGCACCAGCGGGTTGATCGGCGATCCGGAGGCGCGCTCGACGTTCAGCGGCGCGCCGACGAACAGGAAGTCGTAGATGCCGTCCCGGGCGCAGGCCGCTCCCAGGTCCTCCAGCCAGAGGATCTCGTTGAGGTAGACCCCCAGGTCACGGAGCAACGCGCCGTGCAGCGGGATAACGTAGGTGTCGCCGTCGACGGTCTGGACCGCCTTCTCGACGGCGAGGTTGTCCGCGCCGACGTAGGGGACGTCCCTCTCTGCGATCCACTCGACGAGGTCCTCGCTGAAGACCAGGCCGGGTTCGTCGAGGGGCGCCCACTCGGCCTCGGGGTCGCGGCTCCGGGCGATCGACCCGGTCCGAATCAGCAGGACGTCCCGCTGTTCGACCTCGACGCCCTGCGCCTCGGCGGTCGCCCGCAGGTCCTCGAGGGTCACCTCGTATCCCAGCGGGAGCCGCCCCTTCTCGTCGCTCGCCTCGGCGTGACGGCCGACGTCGAGCAACACGGCGCGGGCGGCGATGCCCTCGCTCCCGGCGACGCCGGCGTCGGCCTTCTCGAGCCCGGCGGTCTCGGAGACCTCCGACAGACAGGACTCCTCCCCTTCGTCGGGGACCGCGTCGATCCCCTTCGTCCCGAGCAGGGGCGTCTCGAACTCCTTGGTCGCCTCGGTCGTCTCCACGTCGAACCCGTTGTAGATCTGCTCTCCGTACCAGGCGTGGCCGAGCGCGTCGAGGTGGGTCGTCCCCTGGAGGAACGCCTCCGTGACGAACTTGTCGTCGACGAAGGCGACGCCGCCGGCGAGTTGCGATCCCCCCTCCGGCGTCGTGTTGTCCCTCCGGGCGGGAGTCCGGGGCGGGAACGCGGGGTCGCCGGTGTCCGTGCTGGGCCACTGGGGATCGTCCTCGTCGGCGTCCTCCGGCGGGAAGATGGTGTCCGGGTCGTCGGGATCGGGGTTGATCACCTCGCCGGTCATCGACAGCTGCAGGGTGAACTGCTCGATGCCGCCGTCGCCGCCCCGGAGGGCCGCGGTCAGCCCCCGGTAGGCCTCCTCGCTGCCCAGGAGGTTCAGCGCGCCCCGCTCGTCGTCCTCGCCCCACCGGCCCCAGTTGTCCGGCAGGTCCTCGAGCAGCGCGGCGACGTCACCGTCGGCCTCCTCGGCGGCCGCCCCGAGGCTGGACCCGACGGCGGCGAACGCCATCGCGGCACCGCACCCCCGGACGAAGTCCCGCCGGGCGACGCCGGCCCCGCAGTCACATCGTTCGTGCTCCGCTCCCTCTCCGTCTCCGTCTCCGTGTCCGCTGTCGTCTCCTGTCATAGGTGGTCTCGGCTACCGTGGCTCACGGTAGCATACGACGGCACAGTCACGAAGCGGGTTTATAAAACCGGACGCTCGTCGCTCCGGATGGACAGTGTCCCGCTTCGGGTCCCCGCTACGACTCGCGGTCGAGATAGAGCAACACGCCCCGGGCGTTCAGGCGTGCCTCGATGGCGGCCTGCCGGTCCCCCCAGACGTCGCCCATGTCGGTCCCCTCGGCGAAGTGGTCGGGCACGGCCTCGTCGTCGGCGAACCGATCGCGGGCCTGCCGGACGGCATCGACCCAGTCGCGGAGCGTCTCCTCGTAAGCGGCCAGCCGACCCCCCGCTGCCGCCGGTCCGAAGTGACTGTACAGCAGCGTCTCCGGACCGAGCGCCTGGATCGCCTCCAGGTCCGCGATGGACTGTTCGAGGTCGAAGTTAACCGGCGGGGTCGTCGGCGCGACGACGTCGTGCTCGGGAACGTAGATGCCGGCGGCGTCGCCGGTGAAGACGGCGTCGTTGGCGGGGTCGCGGAAGACGACCTGGTGGGGGGCGTGGCCGGGGGTGTGGTGGACCTCGAGAGTATGATCGCCCAGGTCGACGCGGTCGCCGTCGCTCACCGGGGTGAGCCGCTCCTGGGGAATCGACACCGGCTCCGCGTAGAACGCCCAGCGCTCCCCGACGGCCTCCCTGGTCACGCCTCCGCCAGGTAGCCCGCTCCGCCGGCGTGGTCCAGGTGGACGTGCGTCACCGCGATCACCTCCAGGTCCGTCGGCGCGATCCCGACTCGGTCCATCGCCTCCAGGATCAGGTCGTGGTTCACGCCGAGGCCCGTTTCGACGACGGCGGGGCGCTCGGCGTCGAGGACGTAGACCGACCCGTACTCCGGCGTGTCGTACAGCCCTACGTCCGCGTA
This sequence comes from Halobacteriales archaeon QS_5_70_17, assembly GCA_003021975.1. Taxonomy (GTDB): domain Archaea; phylum Halobacteriota; class Halobacteria; order Halobacteriales; family Haloarculaceae; genus Halomarina. The sequence continues at coordinate 40,898 of PXRR01000025.1, forward strand.
GTGGAGGTCCTCGCAACTGCCCGCCGCGACGGTCTCGAAGTCGCCGATAGCCATGCGTGGTACTCCCCGTCTCCCGGCATAAATCCGACCGGTCGATCCCCGGCGCCGGGCGGCCGGGACTCCGCCCACGGCCCGCTCGTAGCCGCTGTGTCGCGACGCGACAGCCGTCGACCCAACCGAAGAAGTGTTGAGTGTCGGTCGCCTCTACCTCACCAATGGGAGTACAAGAGTCGGAGCCACTGGACGTCGAGCGCATCCGGGAGGACTTCCCCATCCTCGAGCGTCGCGTCGGCGGCGACGTCGAGTCTCCGGGGGAGGGCGACGGCGACGACACGCCGCTGATCTATCTCGACAACGCGGCGACCAGCCAGACGCCCGACCAGGTCGTCGACGTCATCGCGGACTACTACCGCTCGTACAACTCGAACGTCCACCGCGGGATCCACAGCCTGAGCCAGGAGGCCAGCGTCGCCTACGAGCAGGCCCACGACCGCGTCGCGGACTTCGTCAACGCCGACGGCCGCGAGGAGGTCGTCTTCACGAAGAACACCACCGAGGCCGAGAACCTGGTGGCCTACGCCTGGGGACTGGCGGAACTCGGCCCCGGCGACGAGGTCGTACTGACCGAGATGGAGCACCACGCCTCGCTGGTCACCTGGCAGCAGATCGGCAAGCGCACCGGCGCCGACGTGAAGTACGTCCGCGTCGACGACGAGGGCCGCCTGGACGTGGACCACGCCCGGGAACTGATCACCGACGACACCGAGATGGTCAGCGTCGTCCACGTCTCGAACACGCTGGGGACGATCAATCCCGTCGAGGAGATCGCCGACGTCGCCCACGACCACGGCGCGTACGTCTTCGTCGACGGCGCCCAGTCGGTGCCGAACCGACCCGTCGACGTGAAGGCCATGGACGCCGACTTCCTCGCGTTCTCCGGACACAAGATGTGCGGTCCGACCGGCATCGGCGTCCTCTACGGGAAGCGGGAGATCCTCGAGGAGATGCAGCCGTACCTCTACGGCGGCGACATGATCCGGAAGGTCACCTTCGAGGACGCCACCTGGGAGGAGCTCCCCTGGAAGTTCGAGGCCGGAACGCCGAACATCGCCCAGGGCATCGCGCTCGCGGCGGCGTGTGACTACCTCGACGACCTCGGCATGGACCGCGTCGAGACCCACGAGAACCAGCTCGCGGCCTACGCCTACGACCGACTGACCGAGCACGACGACGTCACCGTCTACGGTCCCCCCGGCGACGAGCGCGGCGGCCTGGTCGCGTTCAACGTCGACGGCGTCCACGCCCACGACCTCTCGAGCATCCTCAACGACTCCGGCATCGCCATCCGGGCCGGCGACCACTGTACCCAGCCGCTGCACGACAAGCTCGGCACCGCCGCCTCGGCCCGCGCGTCGTTCTACGTCTACAACACCCGCGAGGAGGTCGACGCGCTCGTCGAGGCCGTCGACGAGGCCCGTCAGCTGTTCGCCTGACGGCGACCGCGAGCCGCCTCCGCGAGCGGACTCTCGGCGGTTTCTGACCCGGCGACCGATCCCCCCGGAATCCTTTTCCACGGCACTCGCCTAGCGCGGGTAACGATGGGAATGGGCTCGGACATGTACCGGCAGCAGATCCTCGATCACTACAAGAACCCCCGGAACCACGGGGAACTCGAGGATCCCACCTTCACGCACACCGGCGAGAACCCCACCTGCGGCGACACCATCCAAGTGGACGTTCGACTGGAGGACGACGGCGACACCATCGAGTACGTCGCGTTCTCCGGGGACGGCTGTGCCATCTCGCAGGCCGCCGCCTCGCTGTTGACCGAGGAGCTGCCGGGCAAGACGCTCGAGGAACTGCAGGCGATGGACCGCGACGACATGATCGACATGCTCGGGGTCGACATCTCCCCGATGCGGATCAAGTGCGCCGTCCTCGCCGAGAAGGTCGCACAGGACGGCGCGAAGATCCACACCGGCGAAATCGAGATCGAGACGACGAAGACCGAGTAACACCACCTTTCGCTGCGGTCGCGCGGCGACGGCACGCTCGCTTCGCTCGCGGCCGCCGGCTCCCCGGCAGGAGCCGGACCAAGAGCACTCCTCCGCTCCGTCGGGGGTTCAGTCGGCCCGCTCGCTCACTTCGTTCGCTCGCGGTAACCCGAAAGGAACCGACGCCGAGACGGTCGTACCGAACGACGTGCTGCGAGCGGACCAAGGAACCCCTACGGGAGCGCCGGAGGCGCGACCGAACGGGTGACGCCGTGCCTTTGATCCAGCTCCTGTCGGGAAGCGGGCGGCGAGCGCCGCAAATGGTGGTTATTCGGGTTCGAGGCCGTTCCCGGTGACGCGCATGACCGCCTCGCCGTCGGGGAGGTTGGGCGCGTCGACGAGCTTGACGATCCGCTTGTCGGCCTTGGACTTCCGGAGGTACATCCGGAAGGTCGACTTGTGGCCGAGGATGTTCCCTCCGATCGGCTTGGTGGGATCGCCGAAGAAGGCGTCGGGGTTCGACTGGACCTGGTTCGTGACGACGACCGCGGCGTTGTAGAGGTTGCCGACGCGGTCGAGGTCGTGGAGGTGCTTGTTGAGCTTCTGCTGGCGGTTGGCGAGTTCGCCCCGGCCGACGTACTCCGCGCGGAAGTGCGCGGTCAGCGAGTCCACACAGACCAGTCGGACGGGGCACTCGCTGTCCTCTTTCTCGCTGGCGATCTCCTGGGCCTTCTCGGCCAGCAGGATCTGGTGGTTGGAGTTGAACGCCTTCGCGACGTGGATCTCGTCGAGGAACGACTCCAGCAGTTCGTCCATCGCGGCGTCGTCGCCGGGCGCGCCCTCGATCTCGCGGTCCTCCATCGCCGCCTGGATCGCCTCGTCGTCGAGGCCGTGGAGCATCTCCTCGATGCGCTCGGGCCGGAAGGTGTCCTCGGAGTCGATGAAGATGGCGCTACCGCCCAGCCCGCCCTGCTCGGGGGGGAGCTGGACGTTGACCGCCAGCTGGTGGGTGACCTGGGACTTGCCGGCGCCGAACTCGCCGTAGACCTCGGTGATCGACTGGGTCTCGACGCCGCCGTCGAGCATCTCGTCGACCTCCGGGACGAGCCACTTCAGCTTCCCGATGCGTTCGCGGCGCTCGAGGACCTGCGAGCCGGTCTCGAAGCCGCCGATGTCGGCGGCGTCGCGGGCGGCCTGGATGATGTCGTGGGCCGTCGACTCGCCGACGTCCGCCGTGTTCGAGAGCTCGGCGGGGGACGCGACGGCGATCCCCTGGAAGTTGTCGTAGCCGTTCTCGATCAGTTTCTCGGCGGTCGCCGGTCCGACCCCGGGGAGGTTCTCGAGGTCTGCTGAGCTTGCCATACTCCTGGGTTGTGCCCTACCGCACATAAAGCCTCGTTAACAGCATACCGGAAGTGAAAACACACGACAGTAGCCGTGCGATTCGTCTAGCCACCCGTGAACTCATCCGGAACGTTACGACCAGGGACGGTTCCCGCCCTCCGGCCAGAGGGGGTACCAGTACTCCTTCTCGCCTTCGATCTCGAGTTCGCCGTCGAGGACGCTCTCGAGTTTGAACTCGGCGCTCGAGTCGCGGTCGTGGCCCCCGGTCGGTACGAACGGGTAGAACGTCCCCCGGCGGAAGGAGTAGATCCAGTAGGCGATCCGGTCGTCGCGCTCGAAGGCGAACAGGGCGGCGAGCAGTCGGCTGCCGAACCCCTCCTCGACGAAGGTGTCGGCGGCGAAGTGGACGCTCGTCACCAGGTCCTCGAACTCCTCGTCGGCGAGGACGACCCAGCTGTACCCCTTGGCGTCGTCGACGAACCGGGCGCTGGTCCCCGTCTCGATCTCGCCGGCCTCGAGGATGCGCTCGACCTGCCGCTCGGTCTCCCGGAAGTCGGTGCTGTCGACCCCGGAGAAACACAGCGCCGCCTCGCCAATCGGCTCGTAGCCGAGGCTCGCCTCCATCGTCACGTACGCCGTGCTCATCCCGAAGAGGTCGTCCGGGTCGGCCTCGCGGGTCGCGTCCGCCTCCGCGCTGATGCCGAGCACCTGCCGGACGGCGTCGATAATGCCCATGTGCCGTCGAGAGCCGCCGGGGATTTCAGCAGTCCGGTGAGCGTCAGGCGCTCGCGCGCGAGGAGTTGCCGACGATCAGCTGTCTAACGTCGGCCAGCGAGTCGTACTCCGCGATGACGATGACCCGGTCGCCCCGCTCCAGGGACTCGTCCTCGTCGGGCAGGGTGACGTCCTCTTCGGCCTTCCCGAACCCGAGGAGCTGGGAGTTCGCCGGGAGTTCGAGTTCCGAGAGCGTGTACCCCCGCATCGGAGCGTCCTCGCCGACGGTGAGTTCGAGCAGCTGGATGTTCTGGGCGACGTCGGCGATGGCCCGCACGGTCCCGCCCATCAGGGCGTTCTTGGCCGCGATGGCGCCGAGCCGCTCGGGGTAGATGACCTCGTCGATCTCGGCCGCGTACTTCCGGAGGAGGTACTCGCGGTAGTCGCTGTCCACCCGGAGCACCGTCCGGCAGTCGTGGGACTTGGCGATCATGCAGGCGACGAAGTTCACCATCACCTCCCCCGAGAGCGCCGCCAGCCCGTCGGCGGAGTCCAGATCGCTGCTCAGCAGGTCCGACTCCTCGGACCCGTCCCCCGCGATCACCTCGTACCCGTCGGACCGGAGCTGCTCGACGCGGTCCTCGTCGGGTTCGATGACGACCACCTCGTGGCCCTCCTGCTCGAGCACGCGCGCGGTTCGCCGGCCGACGCGCCCGGCACCGACGATAACAAAGCGCATGGTCGATAATGAGAACCCCCGGCCATAACTGTATCCCATCCGGCGACGGGTTCGCCGTCCGGTGGCGGCTCCGGCGTCGACGTGATTTTCCGGCGTTCGCCCGCCGATCACGGTCGGCCTCGCTGGCCGGGCCCGCAGATCGTCCGATACGTCGAAGTGTGCGCCGTCCCTGTTCGGGGTATGGTCTCCCTCCTGGGCGTCGCCGGTCTGCTGGTCATCGTCGGCGTCAACACGGGCGTAGCGGCGCTGTTGACCCGCTTCTTCCGGGTCCGGCTGGACACCCGCTGGGGACCGATCGTGTTCAGCCTCTTCCTGACGCCGGTCGTTCTGCTCGTGCTGACGCTGCTCCTGTCGGGGGTCGTCCGGCTCGGGTTCGACCTCGGCAGCGGCGGCGCCGTCGTCGCCGTCACGATCGTTCTCCCGCTGGCGCTGGGGATCGCCTTCGACTACTTCTGGATGCCGGCCCCCGAGGAGGTCGAACTCCCGGCCCGGTCGGAGGGGTCCGGGCGGTGAGCGCGGCCGCCGGGGCCGTGGCACCCGGTAACGGATTTCTGTCGCCACCGAGAGGTACAAATCCTCGAGTCGCGTACGCCCGCGCGTGCCCCACCTGATCGACGTGCTCGCGCTCGGACTGCTCACGCTCGCCATCTCGGGGGTCCTCTGGAACGCGGCGCTCCCGCCGACGCCCGCCCGTCCAGTCGCGGTCGCCGGGACGACCCTCGCCGGAACCGCCCTGTTCAGCGTCGATCCGTCCTGTCGGTGACCGAATCCAGCAACCGGTCGATGGCGTCCTCGACGGCCTCCACGACCGCCTCCGGCGGGCGCTCGGCGTCGACCCGGACGAACCGCTCGGGCTCGTAGCCGATCAGCGTCTCGTAGTTCTCCCGGACGGCCGCCAGGTAGCCCGCCCGCTCGAACTTGTCGCCCGCGCCGGCGCGCTCGGCACCGACCTCCGGGTCGCAGTCGAGATAGATCGTCGCGTCCGGCGGTCGGGTGAACGGCCGGTGGATCCCCCGGACGTACTCCACGGGCCGTTTGACCTCGCCCGCGAGGCTCGCCCCCTGGTAGGCGTACCGCGAGTCGGTGTACCGGTCCGAGATCACCACCTCGTCGCGGTCGAGCGCCGGCCGGACGACCCGCGAGAGGTGGTCGGCGTGGTCGGCGGTGTAGAGAAACAGCTCCGCCAGGGGGTCGGCGTCGTCGGTCCCCAGTGACCGCCGGACGGCCTCGCCGTACCAGGAGTCGGTCGGCTCCCGGGTGAACGTCGCCGGGACGTCGACGTGCTCCCGGAGGGCCTCCCAGGCGGTGGTCTTGCCGGAGCCGTCGATCCCCTCCAGCGTGATGAGCATATCCGAGCTTTCCCGCCGGCGGTAATGAGTCACGGGGTTCGATCGACCCCGGTCGGCGCCGCGGACGGCCCCGCGGTCCCGCCGAGTTCTGCCGGTCGCTCGGCGTTGCGGTCCCCACAGGCGAGGTAGCTTTACGGGCGCTCCGTCCCTACGGAGTTCCATGAACGTGCTCGTGGTCGGCGGTACCGGGTTCATCGGGGAGAAACTCTGTCGGGAACTGTCCGACCGTGGTCACGCGGTCACCGCGCTCTCGCGGTCGCCCGACGAGGCCGATCTCCCCGAGGACGTCCGCCGAGAGACGGGCGATGTCACGGCCTACGACTCCGTCGAGTCGGCGTTCGAGAGCCAGGACGCAGTCGTCAACCTCGTGGCGCTCTCGCCGCTGTTCCGCCCCGATGGGGGCGACCGCAAGCACTTCGAGATCCACCTCCAGGGCACCGAGAACGTCGTCGAGGCCGCGAAGGAGCACGGCGTCCCGCGAGTGATCCAGATGAGCGCGCTCGGGGCCGACCCGGACGGTCCCACCGCCTACATCCAGGCGAAAGGTCAGGCCGAGACCGTCGTCGAGCAGTCGGGGCTGGACTACGTGATCTTCCGGCCCTCGGTCGTCTTCGGCGACGGCGGCGAGTTCGTCCCGTTCACGAAGAAACTCGCCCCGCGCCCCGCCGCGCCGCTGCCCGGGGGCGGCGACACGCGCTTCCAGCCGATCTGGGTCGGCGACCTCGTCCCGGTGCTCGCGGACGCCGTCGAGGGCGACGACCACGACGGCGAGGTCTCCGAGATCGGCGGGCCCGAGGTGCTCACCCTCGAGGAGGTCGCGGAGACCGCACACGCGGCCGACGGTCACTCCTTCACCGCGATCCCGATCCCCATGGCGCTCGCGGACGTCGGGCTCTCGGTGCTGGGCTCCCTCGGCGGGCCGATGGGGCGAGACCAGGCCCGCTCGCTGCGGATGGACAACACCACCGACAACAACGACATCGGCGCCTTCGGCTACTCAGAGGCCGACCTGACCACCCTCGGGGAGTACCTCGGTCTCGAGGAGCGCGAGGGCGAGACCCTCCCCGCCGGATAGCGCCCGCGCCCCTGCGCCTGTTATACTCGGGGCGGCGCCTCCTCCGGGGGGCTGCGGCTACGCCCGTACCCGGACGTTTCGGGCGACACTACTATCCTAGTAGCAAGAGTTATACGCGAACTCTCATTGGTTCCGACAGGATGAAACTGGCAATGATCGGCTTCGGGCAGGCCGGGGGGAAGATCCTCGACAAGTTCCTGGAGTACGACCAGCGGACCGGATCGAGCATCGTCCGGGCGGCGGTCGCGGTCAACACGGCCAAGGCCGACCTCATGGGACTGGAGTACGTCCCGGAGGCCAACCGCGTACTGATCGGGCAGTCGCGGGTGAAAGGCCACGGCGTCGGCGCGGACAACGAACTCGGCGCCGAGGTGGCGGAGGAGGACATCGACGAGGTCATGAGCGCGATGGACGACATCCCGGCCCACGAGGTCGACGCTTTCCTCGTCATCGCCGGGATGGGCGGCGGGACCGGATCGGGCGGCGGACCCGTCCTCGCGCGTCACCTCAAGCGCATCTACACCGAACCGGTGTACGCGCTGGGGGTCCTGCCGGGCAGCGACGAGGGCGGCATCTACACGCTGAACGCCGCGCGGTCGTTCCAGACGTTCGTCCGGGAGACCGACAACCTGCTCGTGTTCGACAACGACGCCTGGCGGCAGGCCGGCGAGTCCGTTCAGGGGGGGTACGACGAGATCAACGAGGAGATCGTCAGGCGCTTCGGCCTCCTGTTCGGCGCCGGCGAGGTCCACCAGGAGGGTGAGGTCGCCGAGAGCGTCGTCGACTCCTCGGAGATCATCAACACGCTCTCGGGCGGCGGCGTCTCGACGATCGGCTACGCGAGCGAGAGCGTCCAGCGGGAGGACACCGGTCTCCTCTCGCGGTTCCGGGGCAACGGCACCGGCGAGAGCGACGACCTCGACGCCGCCCAGACGACCAACCGCGTCACGAGTCTCGTCCGGAAGGCGACGCTGGGCCGGCTGACGCTCCCCTGCGAGGTCGACGGCGTCGAGCGGGCGCTGCTCGTGATGGCCGGTCCCTCCCGGTATCTCAACCGGAAGGGAATAGAGCGCGGGCGCAAGTGGCTCGAGGAGCAGACCGGCAGCATGGAGGTCCGCGGCGGCGACTACCCGATGCGGAGCGCCGACTTCGTCGCGAGCGTCGTCCTGCTGTCCGGGGTCACGGACGTCCCCCGGGTCAAGGAACTCCAGCAGGTTGCCATCGAGGCCCAGGACAACATCGACGAGATCCGCGACGAGAGCGAGGACAACCTCGAGGGTCTCGTCAACGACGGCCAGGACGAACTCGAACCGCTGTTCTGACCCCCCGCTTCCCGTCGCGTCCGCCGCAGGCGACCTTTTACCTTCGGCCGCCGCCGACCGGGGATACGGATGCGCGCCGTCGTCCCCTACTGCGTCGAGGAGCCGAAGACCCGCCTGTCGCCGCTGCTCGACGCCGACGAGCGGGCGTCGTTCGCCCGAACGATGCTCGCGGACGTCCTCGCGGCCGTCGAGGGCGCCGGCGGCCGGCCGGAGGTGCTGGCCACGGCGCCCGTCGACGTCGGCGTCGACCGGCCGGTCGTCGTCGACGATCGGCCGCTGAGCGCCGCCGTCAACGCCGCTCTCGAGGAGCGGTCGGTCGGCGAGGCCCCGGTCGCCGTCGTCATGGCCGACCTCGCGCTGGCGACACCCGACGCGCTCGCGGGACTGTTCGGAGCCGAAGGCGACGTCGTCCTCGCGCCGGGACGGGGCGGCGGCACCAACGCCCTCGTCTGTCGCCACCCCGAATTCAGAGTAGACTACCACGGCGTCTCCTACCGCGACCACCGGGAGGTCTGCGCGGCCGTCGGCGCGGACGCGGCGGTCGTCGACTCCTACCGGCTGGGGACGGACGTCGACGACCCGGCCGACCTCGCGGAGGTGCTGCTCCACGCCGACGGCCGCGCGGCCGACTGGCTCCGCGAGCGCGGGTTCGCCGTCGCCGCCGACGGGGGCCGGGTCCGCGTCCGGCGCGAGTGAGGGCGGCGAGCCCCCGGCTCCGGGGAGTGATACCTTTTTGTCCCGCGGGGAGCCACCGGCGAGTGTGATCCCCGGCGCCGAGGAGTACGGGATCGACCTCGCGCTCGACGACGCGCGCGTCGAGCGCCTGCTGTCGGTCACGCCGGCGGACGTCTCGGCCGCGGACGAACTCTCGTTCTGCCGGAACGTCTTCGTCCCGCTGACGACGGCCTGCCGGTACACCTGCACGTACTGCACCTACTACGACCCGCCGGGGGAGGCGTCGCTGATGGCCCCCGAGGCGATCCGCGAGACCTGCCGGATCGGCGCCGACGCCGGCTGTACGGAGGCGCTGTTCACATTCGGGGACGACCCCGACGACCGCTACGACGCGATCCACGGGCAACTCGCCGAGTGGGGTCACGACTCGATCCACGCCTACCTCCGGGAGGCCTGCGAGATCGCACTGGAGGAGGGGCTGCTCCCCCACTCGAACCCGGGCGACCAGACCCGCGAGCAGATGGCGACCGTCGCGGACGTCAACGCTTCGATGGGCGTCATGCTCGAGACTACCGCCGACGTGCGGGCCCACGGCGGCCCCCGCGGGAAGTCCCCCGGCCAGCGGCTGCACACGATCCGGACGGCGGGCGAACTGGGGATCCCGTTCACGACCGGGATCCTGGTGGGCATCGGCGAGGACTGGCGCGACCGCGCGGTGTCGCTCGCGGCGATCCGGGAACTCCACGAGCGGTACGGCCACGTCCAGGAGGTGATCGTCCAGCCCGTCGCCGAGAACGAGCGCTGGAAGGGGGAGACGCCCGACCTCGCGGCGCTGCGCCGGACCGTCGCGATGGCCCGGGCCGCGCTGCCCGACGAGGTGAGCGTCCAGTCGCCGCCGAACCTCGCGCCCGTCCGTGACCTGCTCGACTGCGGGATCGACGACCTCGGGGGCGTCTCGCCGGTGACCGACGACTACATCAACCCCGACTACGCCTGGCCGGGACTGCACGAACTAGAGGCCGTCGCCGAGGCGGCGGGCGTCCCCCTGCGCGAGCGGCTCCCGGTCTACGAGCGGTTCGTCGACGGTCCCGGCGACGACGAGCGGTGGCTCTCCCCCCGCGTCCGGCGGGAACTCGACGCGGATACGGCGGCGGGAGAGCGCTACCGCGCCGTATTCGGGGACTGAGGCTACTGGTGTCGCCGCCGTGGTTGGGACACGGGACGAAGCGACGAGCCGAGCGTCAGTAACCCGCGGCTTTTAGACGCTCACTCGAGTACGACGACGCGGATGGAGACGACCGTCATAGCGGCACGGCTCCTGGCGGGGGTGGCATTCATTCTCGCCAACGGGTTCTTCGTCGCTATCGAGTTCGGACTGACCCGCGCACGGCAGTTCACCGAGGAGGAGTTCGTCGGCGACACCCCCGCCCTCGAACGGGCGTGGGAGATGACCCAGAACCTCGAAATCTACCTGACGACGTGCCAGGTCGGCATCACGGCGTCGAGCATCGCCGTCGGCATCGTCGCCGAACCCGCGCTGGCGGCGCTGTTCGAACCCCTGCTCGCCGATACCGGACTCGCCTCGGTGGGTGTCGGCGCGCTCCTCGCCTTCCTCGTGATCAACCTGGTGCACCTCACGCACGGCGAGCAGACGCCGACGTACCTCGGCGTCGAGCGCTCGCGGCAGGTCTGTCGCTACGGCGCGGGGCCGCTGTACTGGTTCCACTACGTCATCTCGCCGGTCATCGCGCTGGGTGACTGGATCGCCAAGGGGACGCTCAAACTGATGGGCGTCGAGATGACCGGTGCGTGGATGGAGGCGGAGGCCGACGTCATCGAGTCCCGGGCCGACCTCAGACGCCGGCTCGACGACATCCTCGACGAGGGCGACATGACGGAGGAACGCCGCGAGGAGATCCAGGCCGCCCTCGACATCGACCGGCTGACCGTCCGCACCGAGATGGTCCCCCGCGAGGAGATCGCGGCGCTGCGGACGACCGACGACGTCGCGGCGAACCTCGAAGTCCTCGAGGAGAGCCCCCACACCCGGTTCCCGCTGGTCGGCGGTTCGCTGGAGGAGTTCGAGGGGATCGTCTACGTCCCGGTCGTGACGCGCCACTTCGACGAGTTGCGCGACGGCGACCGGACGTTCTCGGATCTCGCCGCGCCGCCGCTGACGCTCTCGCCGGAGACGAGCATTAGCACCGCCCTGGACGAGTTCCAGGAGGCGAACCAGGAACTGGCGCTCGTCGTCGACGGCGAGGTAGTCGGCCTGCTCACCGCGACCGACGCGATGGAGGCCATCACCGGGGAACTCGCCGATCCGACGGACCCCGTCGAGGAGCGATCGGCCGCGTGACGGGACCGGCCCCCCAGTCGACGGTACGTCGCCGAGGCGTCCGACCCCGGCCCGCGCGGGTTACCGGTGACCGGTGACGGGTAACCGATGACGGGTAGCGAGTGACGGGTCGTCTCCCGTCCGTTCGCGGAACAGCATCACCCCCCGCGGGTTGCTCCCGCCCGTCACACCGGCTCTCAGTGACGAAGCGTTCCGTTTCAGGCGGCTGCGGGCACGTCGACGGGAGACGACCGCGCTGTCGGCGCCCCCGACCTCAGTCGTCGGCCGGCGCCGGCGGCGCCTCGGTCAGCGGCGTCCCGTCGGCTTTCGGGCCCAGCGCGGGACCGATCGGATCCGCGTCGGGATCGACGACCCGCCGGGTGCGGTAGTCCGTCGAGCGCTCGACGGGGACCCGTCCGACGGCGGTGATCATGTCGACGTACTCCTCGAACGAGCGGAACTCGCCGTAGTCCCCGCCGGCGCGTTTCGTGATCTCCTCCGAGAGGATGGTGCCCATGAAGTCGTCGGCGCCACACGAGAGCATCTTCAGGCCGAGTTCGTCGCCGTACTTCACCCACGAGGACTGGACGTGCTCGACGTTGTCGAGGTAGAGCCGCGAGACGGCGATCATCAGTTCGTCCTCGTCGCGCGTCGCGCCGCTCGTGACCAGTCCCTCCTCGTTGAGCGGGGTGTTCCGGTGGACGAACGAGAGGGGAACGAACTCGGTGATCGCGCCGGTGCGGTCCTGCAGATCGCGGACGGCGTCGAGGTGCATCGCGCGGTGGGCCTCGTTGTCGACGTGGCCGTACATGACCGTCGCGGTCACGTCGAGGCCGACGGCGGCGGCGGCCTCCATCGCGCGGACCCACTCCCCGCTGTCGATCTTCTCCGGGCAGATGACCTTCCGGACCTCGTCGACGAGGATCTCGGCGGCCGTCCCCGGCACCGAGTCCAGCCCCGCCTCGCGGAGCGTGCGGTAGACCTCCTCGTAGCTCCAGTCGGTCCCGCGGCAGGCGTGATAGGCCTCCTCGGGGGTCATCGAGTGGACGTGGACGCCGTCGACGGCCATCGCCTCCATCTGCTCGACGTACGTCCCGGGGTCGGTGCGGTAGCGCTCGGCGGGCTTGTAGTTGGGGCCGCCGGCGGCCTCGAGGATCTCCCTGTGCTCGTCGTGCAGCGCGAACGCGGGGTGGAGCCCCGAGACGGAGGTCACCTCGTAGATCCCCCGCTCGACCGCGTCCCTGACGATCCGGCGGGACTCGGCGGGGGTCTTGGTGAACCCGTGGTCGGCGTCCGCGGTCGCGCCGGTCTCCGGGGCGGGTCCCTCGGCCTCGAAGTCGCCGGCGGGGTCCTTGAAGTTGCAGAACAGACAGCCGGTGTTGCAGGCGGTCGTGACGTTGTTGTTGAGGTTCGCCACGAAGGTGACCTCGTCGCCGACGGTCTCGGCGCGGCGCCGGTCGGCCGCCTCGAGGACCAGTGCCTTCCGCTCGGCGTCGATCCCCTCGCGGTCGGTGCCCGTCGCCAGCAGTTCGATCCCGTCGGCGACCGTCAGGCGCTCGCCGCCGCGCGCTTTCGCCAGCGCGTTCTCGAACGACTGGTCCGACGCCGCCGGCGCGTGCGCGAAGTCGAACCGATCCCGGGGGACGTTGGTCGGTCGCCGTTCCATTGGCGAGTACTGGCGGACCAGGGGACATAACGTCAGTGGTCCCCCGCGCTCGCCGACTCAGGTGCGGACCGCCCGAGACCGCGCACCCGGCTCCGTCCCCACGAACGTGGAGGGAAATCCCTTTGTCGTCCCCCGGTAGACGCGTGATCATGACCAGCGTCAAGGAGTTCCGGGTCGACGAGGCGGCGACGCCGGACCGCCTCGGACGCGGGGCGTTCGCGTTCACCGACGACTACTCGGTGTTCGACTGGGGGAAGATGCCCGACGAGATCCCCGGAAAGGGCGCCTCGCTGTGCACGATGGGCGCGGCGAACTTCGAGGCGCTCGAAGGGGCGGGCGTCCCGACCCACTACCGCGGGGTCGCGACCGGCGAGGGGATCGGTCCGCTGGCGGAGGCCGACGCGCCCCCCCGGGAGATGGCGATCGACCTCACGCGGGTCCCCGACCTCCCCCACGAGGGCCGGACGTACGACTACGACGCGTTCCACGAGGCGGCGGGCGGGAACTACCTGATCCCCCTGGAGGTCGTCTTCCGGAACACCGTCCCCGCCGGGTCGAGTCTGCGCTCGCGGACGACCCCGGACGCCGTCGGCCTCGACGGCGACACCTGGCCGGACGAACCGGTCGACCTGCCGGAACCGGTCGTGGAGTTCTCCACGAAGTTCGAGGAGTCCGACCGCTACCTCGACCGCGCCGGGGCCGACCGGATCGCCGGACGGGCAGGCGTCGACGACCTCGAAGCGGTCGCCCGGCGAGTCAACGACCTGGTGACCGAACGCGCGGAGGCGGCGGGGCTGACCCACGAGGACGGCAAGATCGAGTGTCTCTACTACGACGGCGAGGTCCGCGTCGCCGACGTCGTGGGGACCTTCGACGAGAACCGCTTCGCCTACGACGGCCAGGAGGTCTCCAAGGAGGTCCTCCGGCAGTACCACAAGCGGACCCAACCCGAGTGGGTCGAGGCGGTCGCGGCGGCGAAGCGGCGGGCCAGAGAGCGCGACGTCGCCGACTGGCGGCGACTCTGCGAGCGCGACCCGGAACCGCTGCCCGAGGTCGTCGTCGACGCCGCGAGCGACCTCTACCGGGCGGGCGCCAACGCCTACATCGACCGGGACCTGTTCGCCGCGCCGCCGCCGGCCGCGGCCGTCGAAAGGGTCCAGGAACTGTAGCGTTACACGAACGTGGGTAGCGCGGCGAACCCACAAGCGTTTTCGTACACGACCACGCCATCCTACCTGATGACCGCCTACACGGCGACCGTCACCGTCCGGCTGAAGCGGGGCGTACTCGACCCCGAGGCCGAGACGACCGAGCGCGCCCTCGAGCGCCTGGGGTTCGAACTCGAGGACCTCCGGTCGGCCGACCGGTTCGAGATCGACCTCGACGCCGACTCGCCGGGCGCGGCCGAGGAGCGCGCCGAGTCGATGGCCGAGCGCCTGCTGGCCAACCCGACGGTCCACGACTACGAGGTGTCGGTCCGGGAGCGATGATCTCGGTGCTCCAGTTCGGCGGGTCGAACTGCGACCGCGACGCCGTCCGCGCGCTCTCGGCGGTCGGGATCGAGGCCGAACGCGTCTGGTACGACGACGGCCTCCCGGAGGAGACCGACGGGGTCGTCCTCCCCGGCGGCTTCTCCTACGGCGATTACCTCCGGGCCGGCGCGATGGCCGCCCGCGCGCCGGTGATGGAGACGGTCCGGGAACGCGCTCGCGAGGGCCTCCCGGTGCTGGGGATCTGTAACGGCGCCCAGATCGGCTGCGAGGCCGGCCTGACGCCGGGCGCGTTCACGACCAACCGGAGCGCGCGCTTCCAGTGCGAGCACGTCCACCTGCGGGTCGAGAACGCCGCCACCCCCTGGACGCGAGCCTACGAGGAAGGCGAGGTGATCGAACTCCCCGTCGCCCACGGCGAGGGGCGGTTCGAGATCAGCGAGGATCGGCTCGCGGCCCTCGACGCCGACGACCGCGTGCTCTTCCGGTACTGCGACGCCGAGGGAGCGGTCACCGACGCCGCCAATCCCAACGGTTCGACCGACAACGTCGCCGGAGTGCTCGGCGAGCGTGCGACGACCGCCGTCCTGATGCCTCACCCCGAGCGCGCGGCGCTGGCCGACGTCGGAGGCACCGACGGCCGGGGGATCCTCCGGGGATTCGCTACGAACGAGCGTCCCTCTCCCGATACCGTGTCTAAACAGTAACTGTATTCTTTTAATAGGTGTTTTCACTGAGGGTTACCGCTCCCCCGATCGATCACCCGTTAGACGGACATTCTCCGGATCTTACGGGCCCTACCCCGGCGTCCGCTCGTCGTTGCAGGGTGCAACTGCTTGCAACAGTGATTGTTCAATCGGTTGTTGTGTAGATGAAGCTGTATAACAAAGCTTCTATGTCGTCTATCGATACCATATGCAGCAAACAACCGATCGCGATGGCGAGGAGCCGACTGCGGAGACCGTCCACGGGCTTACGGGGTTCCAGCGGGACCTCCTGTACGCCATCGCCGGGCTCGACCAACCCTCGGGCCAGACGATCAAGGAGGTACTCGAGGACCGGACCGGCAACGAGATCACCCACGGCCGACTCTACCCCAACCTCGACACTCTCGTCGACCGGAACCTGGTCGCGAAAGGACAGATCGACCGCCGAACGAACTACTACGACGCGACCGAGGCCGGCGTCGAGGCGCTCCGCTCGTATCACGAGTGGGGCACCGAACAGCTCCCCTGATCTGCCCCGTCCCCCCGGCCGTCGGCGGTCGGCCGCTTCCCCCTCCGTGGCGGTTCCTTCTCGGTTCGATCAGGCCGCGCCCGTACCGGTCCAGCGCGAGCGCTACGGAGCGACGATCCGAGGGGGGGCGGCCCTAATCCTCTCCCTAACGCGATTATGAACCCGCTTACGGCCTCCGCTCACATCCGCAGGAGCTGTGCGTGGCGGGTGCCGTCGAGTTCGAGGACGGTGTTCTCGTCGACGAAGCCGTGGTCGACGGCGACCCCGACGGCGCGGGTGCCGACGATGTTGGCGACGGTCGCCCGCGCGAGCGCGCCCACCACCCGCTCCTCGTCGGCCTCCTGGGCGTCCTCGGCGTAGAACGCCTCGTCGACTGTCAGTGAGACCTCTCCGCCCTCGAAGGTCTCCCCGAGGATGTCCGGGTCGCAGACCGCGACCAGCAACCCCTCCTCGGTCTGCCGTTCGGTCAGTAGCATCGCTGTCACTCCCGCTGGCGCTCGACGAGTTCCTGTTCGGCGCGCTTGCGGAGTTCCTCGGCCTCCTCGGCCAGGTCCTCGGCGTCCTCGTCGCGACCGAGTGCCTCGAGGGCGGCGGCTTTCTCCTCCAGGACCTCGGGGGTGCGGAAGTCTAGCCGGATGGCGTTGTCGAAGCAGTTGACGGCGTCCTCGTGGAGGCCTCGCTCGGCGAGGAAGAACCCGCGGTTGTACCAGGCCTGCCCGAAGCGGGGGTCGACCTCGACGGCTCGCTCGGCGTGTTCCAGCGCCTGTTCGGTGCGGCCGGACTCCCAGAGGGCGTACGCGAGGTTGGTCTCGGCGGTGGCGGCGTGCTCGCTCTTGTCGTCGATGCGCAGCGCCTCCCGGTACGCGCCGACGGCGGCGTCGTACTCCTCCAGGCGGGCGTGGGCCGCTCCCTTGTTCACGCGGGCCTCCTGTTCGAGCAGCGGGTCGTCGGTCACCTGCGCGACTCGCTCGAGGGTGTCGGTGGCCTGCTCGAAGCGGTTGATCTGCATGTAGGCGAGGCCGACGTCGAGCAGTTCCTCGGCGTCGACGCGGTCGCGGGGGACCTGCCGCCGGTCGAGGAGGTCGGTCAGCGCCCGGGAGTCGACGGGGTCGACCTCCTCGGGATCGACCTCTAGTTCCGGCGGGTCGAGGTCGAACCCCTCGTAGGGCTCGTCGAACCCCTCGCCCTCGGAGTAGCTGTGATCCTCCGTCGGGTCGTCGCTCATAGCCGAGTTTCGCGACTAACAGGGTTAAGGGCTACGCACCCGAGAGGGTGCGGTATGCGCGCGTTCGTCAGTATCGGCTGCGACGCCCTCGCCGAGGAGATCCGGGCCGCCCGGCGACCGTTCCGGGGGGTGGACGGCCTCCGGCCCGTCGATCCCGAGGACGCCCACGTCACGCTGAAGTTCCTCGGCGACATCCCCAGCGAGCGGCTCCCAGCCCTCGACGAGGCGCTCTCGGCGGCCGTCGCCGCCGCGGACGTGACCCCGTTCGACCTCGAACTGGTCGGCTACGGCGCCTTCCCCAGCCGCGACTACATCTCGGTCGTCTGGCTGGGCGTCGGCGAGGGCAGCGAGGCGGCGACCCGTCTCCACGAGGCCGTCGAGGAGCGGACGGTCGAACTCGGCTTCGACCCCGAGGAGCACGACTTCACCCCGCACGTCACCATCGCCCGGATGGACCACGCCGGCGGGAAAGAGCGGGTCCAGGAACTGCTCGAGCGCGATCCGACGGTCGGCCGGACCCGGATCGAGGAGGTCCGGCTCACCGAGAGCACGCTCACCGACGACGGCCCCGTCTACGACACCGTCTCCCGGTACCCGCTGACCGGCGAGTGACGGGCCGGCGGCCGACCAAAGGAACAAGGATTTAAGCGCGCCGGGGGAAGTTCGTCCCACTATGGGCAAGAAGTCGAAGGCCAAGAAAAAGCGTCTCGGGAAGCTCGAACGCCAGAACAGCCGCGTTCCGGCGTGGGTCATTCTCAAGACCGACCGCGACACGATGCAGAACCCCAAGCGCCGTCACTGGCGGCGCAACGACACCGACGAGTAGAGCATGAGCGCCAGTGACTTCGAGGAGCGGGTCGTAACGGTGCCGCTTCGCGACGCGAACGCGGAGCCGAAACACGAGCGAGCGGACAAGGCGATGAGCATCGTGCGGTCGCACCTCGCCCAGCACTTCAACGTCGACGGCGACGCCGTCCGCCTGGACCCGTCGATCAACGAGGCAGTGTGGTCTCGCGGTCGCAAGAAGCCCCCGCGCAAGCTCCGGGTGCGAGCGGCCCGCTTCGAGGAGGAGGGCGAGAGCGTCGTCGAGGCAGAGACGGCCTAGGCGTGCTCCGCGCGGCCCTCTCCGGTTCGTCGTACCTCGGGGTCTTCGCCCGGGCGACGGACGACTGCCTGCTCATCCGCCCGGACGTCGAGGACGACCTCCGCGAGGCGTTCGCCGACGAACTGGACGTGCCGGCAGTCACGACGACCGTCGGCGGGTCGACGACCGTCGGCGCGCTCGTCGCCGGCAACGAGAACGGACTGCTGGTCAGCGGCCGCGCCAGGGACCGAGAGGTCGAGGCCGTCGAGGTGGCGACGGACCTCCCCGTGACGGAACTCCCGGAGAAGATCAACGCCGCCGGCAACGTCGTGCTCGCCAACGACACCGGCGCGTACGTCCACCCCGACCTCTCCCGGAAGGCCGTCCGGACCGTCGAGAACGCGCTGGACGTCCCCGTCGAACGGGGCGAACTCGCCGGGGTCCGGACGGTCGGCACGGCCGCGGTCGCGACCAACGGCGGCGTGCTCTGTCACCCGAAGGCGACCGACGGCGAACTCGACCACCTCGAAGACCTGCTCGGAGTCCACGCCGACATCGGGACGGTCAACTACGGGGCCCCGCTGGTCGGCTCCGGCCTCGTCGCCAACGACTACGGCTACGTCGTCGGCCAGGACACGACGGGACCGGAACTGGGCCGCATCGACGACGCGCTCGGGTTCATCGAGTAACGCCCCGCCTTCTCCCGGCCGATCACGACTGGCATCGAGCGCCGACGGCCGCGTCCGGACACGAGACGCAGGTCGTCCGAAAGGGAACATACTTCCCGCTCCCCCTCCGACCCGTCGCCTATGGGTCAGTACACTGTGAGCGGTCGGTTCCAAGCCCGCGAGGGGTGGCAGGAGTTCTCGACGTCTATCGAGGCAGCCAACGAGAACGTCGCCGAAGAGTACGCCTACTCGGAGTTCGGGTCGAAACACGGCCTGGAGCGCACGCAGATCGAGATCGACGGGGTGGAGGCATGAGCCTCGGCGGCGGTGGCGGCGGCCAGATGCAGGAGATCCAGGAGCAACTGGAGGCCATCGATCAGGAGATCGAGGCCATGGAGCAGGAGATCCAGGAGTACCGAGACGAGAAGAGCGAGGCCGACGAGGCCATCGAGGCCATCGAGCGCCTCGAGAGCGGCGACACGGTGCAGGTGCCCCTCGGGGGCGGCGCGCGCGTCCGCGCCGAGGTCCAGGACATCGACGAGATCGTCGTCGACCTCGGGGGCGGCTACGCCGCCGAGCGCGACGAGGACGGCGCCGTCGAGAGCCTCGAGCGCCGCAAGGACCTCCTCGACGACCGCATCGAGGAGGTCGAAGAGGACGTCGAGAGCCTCGAAGACGAGAGCGACGACCTCGAGCAGCGGGCCCAGCAGATGCAGCAACAGCAGATGCAGCAGCTCCAGCAGCAGATGGGCCAGCAGCAGGGAGGCCAGTCCGACGAGGACGAGTAACCGGCGATGTTCGACGGACTGAAGGAGAAGCTCGGGCGGTTCAAGGACGACGCCGAGGAGGCGGCCGAGGCTGCCGCCGAGGAGCAGGGGCAGGAACGACCGGAAGCCGAATCCGCCCCCGAGACGGAGGCCGGACCCGCCGCAGAGAGCGACCGCGCCGCCGGAGAGGCCCGACGGGCCTCCGGGACCGCCGACGAACCCGCGCCCGAGTCCGGAGGCGAAGACGGCGACGACGTCGACGCCACCGCCGGGAGCGACCCCGGTCCCGCCCCCGAGTCAGAGCCCGGACCGGAGCCCGGCGGCGGCGACGCCGAGGGGGGGACCGCGAACGCCGGCTCCGGCCTCCGGACGGGCTCCGATGCGACCGCCGACGAGGAGGAGGACTTCGAGGCCGGCTTCGGCCAGCGGGCGAAGGCGTTCGCCACCGGCGGGGTCATCATCCGCCCCGAGCACCTCGACGAGCCCCTGGAGGAACTCGAACTCGCCCTGCTCTCGAGCGACGTCGAGATGACCGTCGCCCAGGAGATCCTCCAGACCATCCGGGAGGAGGTCGAGGGGACGACCCGGGCGCAGGTCCAGTCGACCGGCCAGGTCGTCGAGAGCGCGCTCCGCGAGGCGCTGATCGACGTCATCAGCGTCGGTCAGTTCGACTTCGAGAGCCGCGTGCGGGACGCCGACAAGCCGGTTGTCGTCATCTTCACCGGGATCAACGGCGTCGGCAAGACGACGACCATCGCCAAGATGGCGCGGTACTTCGAGGAGCAGGGGCTCTCGTCGGTGCTCGCCAACGGCGACACCTACCGCGCGGGGGCCAACGAACAACTGCGCGAGCACGCCGAGGAACTCGACAGGAAGATCATCACCCACGAGCAGGGCGGCGATCCCGCCGCCGTGATCTACGACGCCGTCGAGTACGCCGAGGCCAACGACGTCGACGTCGTCCTCGGGGACACCGCCGGTCGGCTCCACACCTCTAACGACCTGATGAGTCAACTGGAGAAGATCGACCGCGTCGTCGACCCCGATATGACGATCTTCGTCGACGAGGCGGTCGCCGGCCAGGACGCCACCCAGCGCGCTCGGGAGTTCAACGACGCGGCCGCGATCGACGGCACTGTGCTCACGAAAGCCGACGCCGACTCGCAGGGCGGCGCCGCCATCTCGATCGCCCACGTGACGGGCAAGCCGATCCTCTTTCTCGGGATCGGGCAGGGATACGACGACCTCGAGCGGTTCGACCCCGAACGGATCGTCGACCGCCTGCTCGGCGGCGACGAGGCGTAGTCGGTCATCCGGACCCCGTCGCCGTCCCACGAGGGCGGCGGTAGCGCCCGACGGGGAGACCGTCCGAAACCCGGTCGCGGTCAGTCGCCGGCCGACCGCCGCTCGGGACCCGAGGTCGCAAAGGCTTTGTCGGCGTCCGCGACAGTCCGGATATGGACGACGCCCTCCGTCGTACGGTTCCTGACCGCCGGGTAGTGGCGGCGGTCGGCGCGATCGCCCTCCTGGCGGTGCTGGCGCGGTTTCTGTTCGTGGGTGCCCGGGTGGCCCACTGGGACGAGGCG
>PXRR01000026.1:0-3418 GCA_003021975.1 Halobacteriales archaeon QS_5_70_17
GTCGGCATCCCCGCCGCGCTGGCGACCGCCGGCGCCTTCGGTCACGTCTTCAACCACATCCTCTACAAGAGCCTGCTGTTCATGACCGTCGGCGTCGTCATCTACCGGACCGGCGAGGAGAGCCTGAAGTACGTCGGGGGCCTCGCTCGCGAGATGCCGGTGACGACCGCCGCGTTCACGATCGCGGCGCTGTCGATCGCCGGGTTCCCCGGGTTCAACGGCTTCGTCTCGAAGGGGATGGTCATCGGGGCGGCCCACAAGAAACACCTCGACGCGCTGTGGTGGCTGCTGTTGATCGGGGGCGTCGGCACCTTCCTCTCGTTCATCAAACTGGGCTACTACGCGTTCTTCCACGGCTCCTACGACGGCACGGTGGCGCGGGCGACGCGCGGCCAGCAGGTCGCGATGGTGACCGTCGCCGCGCTGTGTCTCCTCTACGGCCTCGTCCCCGGCGCCCTGTTCGCCATCCTGCCGGCGGCCGCCGAGATCGAGTACGCGACGTTCACCGTCGGCCACGTCGCGGAGGGGCTGGCGCTGGCGGCCGCGGGGCTGATCGGCTTCGCGGTCCTGAAGCGGCCGCTGAGCAGGGTCGGCCGCGTCCCCGACGTGGACGCGCTCTACAACCCCGCCGCGTTCTACGGCACGCGCGCGCTCGTCCGCGGGGTCACCGAGACCTACGCCGCGGTCGACCGCGCGGTCGTCCG
Organism: Halobacteriales archaeon QS_5_70_17; assembly: GCA_003021975.1. GTDB lineage: Archaea > Halobacteriota > Halobacteria > Halobacteriales > Haloarculaceae > Halomarina. The sequence continues at coordinate 705 of PXRR01000026.1, forward strand.
GGGCGCGGACGGCGCGGTCTGGGCCGCGCGCAACCCCACCGCCGTACTCGAACAGGCCGGCGTGGCGACACCCGACGCCGAGCGCCGTCCGCTCGGTCCGGGGACGCTCGAACTCGGCATCGGGACCAGCGTGCTCGTCCTGGTGCTCGTCGTCACGGTCGGGGTCGCGGCGCTGCTGCTCTGACTCCGAGGTCGAGGCGGTGCTTCCCGCCGGCGTGACGCGTTCGGCTTCCGGTCCCGCGCTCCCGCGTCGAGTCGGGGGCGCGTCCGGTTAAGATCTACTCCAGTCGATCGGCCAGGTCGCGGAAGCTCTCGACCTCGAGGTCCGGGGCGGCGCCGAGGTGCTCCCGCGGGAGGGCCTTCGCGGGCCGCGAGAGCCAGCAGGCACGCATGCCCGCGTGCTTCGCCCCCCAGACGTCGCGCATCCCGCCCCCCGAGACGTGGAGGATCCGGTCGATCGGCGTGCCGGTCCGGGCGGCGGCGTGGCGGTAGATCTCCGGATCGGGCTTGTAGGTCTCGACCTCGTCGGCGCTGACGGCGTCCGAGACGACGCCCTCCAGGTCGGCGGCGGCGACGAGGTGTTCGAGCATCGCCGGCGTCCCGTTGGAGACGACGTAGACGTCGTAGCCGGCGTCGACGACCCGGCGGACGCCCGGCGGGACGTCCTCGAAGACGGCGAGGCGCTCCTCGTAGACCGTCCGCCGGATCGCCTCGCGAACCTCGCGGTCGACGTCGTGGCCGTGGCGCTCCAGGGCGTATCGGAGTCCGAGGTCGATCAGTTCGTCGAACGGTCGGTACGCGTCGAGGTCGTTGGCCACCACCGAGTAGTTGATGTACCGGGCGCGCCAGAGCTGCGAGACCGCCGCCGGCGACTCGATTCCGTCGACGTACTCCTCGAGGGCGGCCTCCTGTGCGTCGACGTCCACCAGCGTGGTGTAGGAGTCGACGGTGACCGTCTCGACATCCGCGTCCATACGTCTCCACTGTCGACCGAGCGGCTAAATCTACTGGCGCCCGAGCGCCTCGCGGCGGCCGCCGTCCGCTCCCTCCTCCCCGGAAGCCGCCACGAGGGCCGCAGCAGTTCGAGAGAGCGGTCCCGAATCGACCGACTCGACGAGCCCGTCCCTATGGGGGAGGGCGAATTCGGCTACGATTCTAGCGTTTCGGGAAAATACAGATAGCCGTGTGATTTATACCCTAAAGACATTATTGATGTGATGAACACGCTCCGGCGCATACCGAGGCCATGGGATGTGGCTGGCTCGACAGCGACGGCGTGTGGAACGGAGAACAACAACAATGCAAATCAAAGAACTGTTGACGGGCGACGAGCGGGCAGTCAGTCCCGTCATTGGTGTGATTTTGATGGTGGCCATCACGGTCATTCTGGCCGCTGTCATCGGAACGTTCGTGCTTGGACTCGGCGATCAGGTGAGCAGTAGTGCACCTAGGGCTAGTATTGCAGCGCAAGATGCAGACGATACCCTGGCACTACATGATGGTACCGCAGATGACGGAATTGACATGACTCACGATAGCGGTGCTTCGCTAGAAACGAGCAATGTCCAGATTGTAGTTCGAAACGCAGATACCAATTCAAAAGTCGCCACCTTCTCTGAATCTGATGGGTGGACTGCGACTGACGGTGATGGGGACGTCACTCACGTCGCACTTGACGGTGATGAAATCGGTACTAGTACTGACGGATCGCTAGACGTCGGCGACACAGTCAAGATCAAACAGAAGTCTGAAGGGACGTCTGGTTCGGATTCAACTCTCAGTCCGGATACAGATTACGAGGTCACCGTCATTCACCTTCCGAGTGACGGTACAGTCAGCTCCGGTGAAATCACGGTTAACTGATTTAAAACTCCTGCCTTTCAGTTTTTTCGGTGGGAGCTACAACTGTGCATATGTATATTTTATCTCTGATGTTAGTGCACATACTTTGCCTTCTCCATAATTCTGGGAGGAGTGAAAATTGACTCGTCTAGTGACGCCAACACGCGCTGAGTATCCAGAAGAGTAAGTATTACCAAGGGGGAGCGATGTTCGGCATGAATCCTCTGAAAGACTATTCATCTAGTTCTCCGCCGCTTGATCGCTTCGCCTTGCTACATCTGGATCCGACGGATAGCACCAACGCTCATGGATAAGCGATTGTTAGTGAAATCATAGAGCTATTTTGAGGATGGGGTTGAGTGCTTCTTCGCCGGGTTCATCGGACGCGTTGACAAAGCTGAAACGCTCTCACGTAGGGTGTGAGCCTGTCTTTTGAGACTCCTCGATGGGGCGAGAGCCACCGTCGCGCCAGCGACGCGTGGCTCTCGCATGTGTTGACGTGTACCTCGCCATTAACGTATTCGCCGTCACCGTGGACGACGTATTTGCGGTCGAACTCTTCGTCGTCCTCTAGTGGGTCGTACGGCCGAAATCCGTCCGTGTAGACGGTCAGCGACTCCCCATCGTGGTTCGCCAGCAGGAGTCGAACAGTCGATTCTTCGGCAGATTTCGCAGGCGGTACGTAGCAGTCGTCGGTACCTCAATCGACCAGAATGAACACTAGTGGCTTGTCCTCGGCGTACGTTCCACGTCCGCGTGTAGACAGACCGCGCGAGCGCAGCCGGGAGTCGCGCTCGCGTCCCTTGAGTCCGGCTTTCACGGACAGTTCGTCGAGTTCCACCGGGCCTTCGAGTTGCGGCCGAGGCGCGTCC
>PXRR01000026.1:3489-29577 GCA_003021975.1 Halobacteriales archaeon QS_5_70_17
CCAGCGCTCGCAGAAAGCGCTGGACGCGCCGGTAGATGGTATTGTAGGAGACATCGATCTCCACATCGAGTTGCCGAAGACTGGTGTTGATACTGAGGGAGGAAGATGCATTAACCCCCGACCCCGAATAACCCAACACTCACGGCTCGTTTCTCTTGCTAAGGAGAGAAGTCTTACGAACTTTTGTCCGACAGTATGAAACGGACGTAGGCGTAGACGGCGAGAAACCACTTCCTAAGCGCAACCGAAGAATGCTCGAAGACGGTGCCTGTCTTGCCGTTGAACGTGCGGTCGCAATTCTTACAGCGATACCGTTGAAACATCCGATAGCTGCCGTACAGAATCGCGGATTCGCCACGGCAGCGCGGGCAATAGACGCCGTCACGCCAGCGAACCTGTGCCAGTAGATTCGCGGCCCGATGCTCCGAGACGAACGTCTTGAGTGGAATCATGCTTCGTCGGGTGGCGCGTTCGCGCCACCTTTGCCCCCTGCGACTTCCAGCTACTGCCCTGAATTGACCGACAATCCTCTACCCAAGAACGTAGCATCAAACAGATCAACGAGAAGAGAGGCGGCCGTCAACTAACTGAGCGCGCGTGAGAGATTGTGCGTTCTCCGTTGCCAGTCCTTTTAAATTATAGGCGCCAAGATCGATTGATTATACACTAATACTCCGACAATCGATCCGGTTTCATAAAATATAATAGTTCGAGGCGGCTCTTGCAGCATTCTGTTTTCCCGGCGTGGAGAGATACTCTATCAGTAGGACAGTCACCGACCGAAAGATCCTGCGTCCAACCGCAGTTGACGGGCGTAAATGATAGCCAGTTTGCACTAAAGGCTAACGCACGTTTCCGCCATATCACGACTATTTTACTCCCCCACGAAATACGGACGACATGGACCGACTCGTGCAGTCGCTCCGGGACGCGCCGATCATCCAGAAGGGTGAGTATCACTACTTCGTCCACCCGATCAGCGACGGCGTCCCGATGGCGTCCCGATGCTCGATCCCAAACTCCTCCGGGAGGTCGTCGTCCGGATCATCCGGAAGGCCGAACTCGAGGACGTCGACAAGATCGTCACGCCGGCGGCGATGGGGATCCACATCTCGACGGCCGTCTCGCTGATGACCGACATCCCGCTGGTGGTGATCCGCAAGCGCCAGTACGGGCTGGAGGGCGAGGTGAGCCTCTCGCAGGTGACCGGCTACTCGGAGAACGAGATGTACATGAACGACGTCCACACCGAGGACCGAGTGCTCCTGCTCGACGACGTGCTCTCGACGGGCGGGACGCTGCGGGGCATCACGCAGGCCCTGGAGGAGGTCGGCGCCGACGTGGCCGACGTCGTCGCCGTCATCAAGAAAGTCGGCGGGGACAACCACATGGACGACTACGACGTCAAGACGCTGATCAACGTCGACGTCGTCGACGGCGAGGTCGTCGTCCTCGACGAGTACGGCGACGGGTAGGCCGGCGGTCCTCGATCCGCGACCACCAGTCGTGTAGCCCCGGCGACCGCTCGCCCGCCGTCGTCTGCCGTCACCCGACTCGTCGTCGCTCGCCTCTCGCGCTCGTCGCCGGTCCTGGCGACGCGCGCTGTCCGTTCTCACTGGTCGGATTTCCGGACGGCTGCAAGACCGACTGGTTGTTCGGGACTTATCCCGCGCGGGGACCTACCGTCGAGTACATCATGACCGACGCGTCCGCGCTATTCGTCGTCAGCGAGGAGGGGTACTGGGCCGAGGAGTGCATCGAACCGCTCACGACGCTCTCGGAGGCGGGCGTCGAGGTGACGGTCGCCACGCCGAGCGGTGATCCGCCAGTGGTCGACGAGCGGTCGACCGATCCCGACACGGTCGGCGAGGAGACCGCCGAGCACGTCACGGACGTGATCGAGAGCGACGACCGGCTGAACGACCCCGAGCCGGTCGCGACGGTCGACGCCGACGACTACGACGCGGTCGTCTTCCCCGGCGGCCACGGCACTGAGTGGGACGTCAACCAGGACCACCACGCCCGGTCGCTGCTGGCCGACGCCGTCGCCGGCGACGATGGGACGGCGCTGGTGGTCTGTCACGCCGTCGGCATCCTCGGGTTCACCTGGAGCGACGAGGACACCCGGCTCGTCGAGGGCCGGTCGGTCACCGGCTTCCCCAACGAGTGGGAGGAGGACATCGTCGACGAGAACGACCTGATGCCCGACGGCCGGAAGCTCCCCTACTGGGTCGAAGACGAGGTGAAGGCCGCCGGCGGCGACTGGGACGCCGAACTCGACGCCGACGCGAGCGTCACCGTCGACGGCGACCTGATCACCGCCCGGGGTCCCGGGTCCTCGACGGCCGCCGCCCGGACGCTGCTGGAGGAACTCGGCATCGAGGCCCCCGCCCGGACCTGAGGGAGGCGCGGCGGAGCCGCCCCGAGTCCGGGTAGACTGCACTGCGGTCCGACGTTCGGGCGCGCTGTGCCGGCGTCTCGCTCGCGAGCGACAAGGTTCGATGATCGCTCACGTTCTCCGATCCCTACCTCCCGGCCTCTCGACCCGCCCGTCGCTGTCGGACAGTCACTTGGCAACGGGTCGAGAGCGGCGGTGTGGCCGCGCCGCGGGCGGGCCGCCGGGAGTCCGCCACGCCCGTTCTCCGAGGCGTTCCGACGCGCTGCTCCCGTCGGGGCCGTAGCCCCGCGCCTCGACCACGTCGGGGTCGCGCCCGCCGTCGGCGTTCGCCGTGGCGCCGGTTCACTCTCGGACGACAGACGACGGGAGAGCGGCAGCGGGACGCGGAGACCCGGAGTCCGCGAACATCGGACCGGACGGGTCGATTGCGAGACGAGACCGCGCCGGGTGGCTCCGATTCCGGCGAACTGGACGGGATGGTCAAGGATATACCGGAGGGATGTGTTGGGTCCGACGTTCGAATGGCTCCGGAGCAGTGGGCGGTTCTCGCCGCGGTCGGCCTCCCCTTCGTCGCCGCGGGCGGGACGCCGCTCGCGTGGCGGGCGCTGGGCGAACGGACCGGGTACGCCGGGAGCGCCGTCTCCCTCCTCTGTTTCGGGCTGCTCGCGACGCAACTCGGCCGCGAGGGGACGGTCACCGTGCCGTGGATCCCGTCGCTCGACGTCGCGGTGCGGTTCCACGTCGACGGCTGGGGACTGCTGTTCGCTCTCCTGGCGAGCGGCGTCGGCGCCCTCGTGTTCTGGTACTCCGCGGGGTACATGCGCGGCGAGTCGAACCTCCAGCGGTACTACGCCGCGCTGCTCGCGTTCATGGGGGCGATCCTCGGCGTCGCGCTCGCCGGCGACCTGATCCTCCTGTTCCTGTTCTGGGAGCTGACGAGCGTCTGCTCGTTCGTCCTCATCGGTCACCACACCGAGGACAGCGACGCGCGCTCAGCCGCCCGGATGGCGATGGTGGTGACCGTCGGCGGCGGCCTCTGCCTGCTGGCCGGCGTCCTGCTGCTCTCGCTGGCCGCGACGGCCGCCGGGACGGCCCCGTTCGACCTCGTCGCGGTGCTGGCGAACGCCGAGGCGGTCCACGAGGCGCTCGTCGACCGGGGGCTGCTCGTCCCGACGCTCGCGCTGCTGGGGATCGCCGCCGGGGCGAAGTCCGCACAGGTCCCGCTGCACTTCTGGCTGCCGGGCGCGATGGTCGCGCCGACGCCCGTCTCGGCGTTCCTCCACTCCGCGACGATGGTGAAAGTCGGCGTCTACTTCTTCGGCCGGGTCCGACCGATCCTCCTCGGGCCGGAGTGGACCGCCGCCGTCGCGACGCTCGGGCTGGCGACGATGCTCGTCGGCGCGGTACTGGCGGTGGCGGCGACCGACATCAAACGGCTGCTGGCCTACTCGACGGCCAGCCACCTCGGACTGATGGTCGCCGGCTTCGGGTTCCACTCGGCGGCCGGCGCCGAGGCCGGGACCTTCCACCTGCTCAATCACGCGCTGTTCAAGGCGCCGCTGTTTCTCGTCGCCGGGATCGTCGCCCACGAGGCCGGGACGCGCAGCCTCGACGAACTGGGCGGCCTCCGGCAGGACCTCCCGATCACCGCCGCCGTCGCCGCCGTCGCCGCGGTGAGCATGGCCGGGGTGCCGCCGCTCGGGGGCTTCTACGGCAAGGAGTACCTCTTCGAGGCGGCCTACGAGGCCGCACACTCGGCCGGCGGCGCGGCGTGGCTCTACCCCGCCGCAGCGGTCCTGGCCTCGGTCTTCACCGTGCTCTACTCGCTGCGCTTCCTCGCGACCTTCTTCGGGAACCGCCCGGCGGACCTCGGAGCGGTCCACCGCCCGCCGGTCGCCATGTGGGGCCCGGCGGCGGTACTGGCCGCCGGCGTCCTCGCCGTCACCCTCGCCCCGAACCTGGCGGTCGACGCCGTCGTCGGGAGCGACGGCGTCGACCGCCAGGTTCGGGGCGAGGGTGACGGCGAGGACGCCGGCGGCCAGTACCGCCGCCGGGCCCCACATGGCGACCGGCGGGGCGCGGGCGGGCGACTGGGTCCACAACGGGCTGCTCCGGACGTACGTCGCGTGGGCGGTCGGCGCCGCGAGCGCGCTCGCGGCGCTGGGCTACGCGGCGACGGTCGGCACGCCCGCGGTCGACGTCGCCCTCGGCGTGCCGACGGCCGTGGCGCTAGTCCTCGCCGTGGCGCTGGTCGCCGGGACCGCGCTGCCGACGGGGATCTCCCACGTCGCCGGCGTGCTCACGCTGTCGATCCTGGGGTTCATGATCGCCATCTTCTACATCCTCGCGAGCGCGCCCGACCTGGCGCTGACCCAGCTAGTCGTCGAGACGCTGTTGCTCGTGGTCTTCCTGCTCGTCCTCGAGAAGCTCCCGGCGTTCTACGGGGAGGCGCGCCGGCGCGTCGTCGCCCGGGACAGCGTCCTGTCGCTGGTCGTCGGCGCGACGGCGGCCGCGACCGTGCTGCTCGCGGGCCGGGAGCCGACGGCCGACCCGACCGCGCTGGCGCGATACTACACGACGGAGGCCGTGCCGGCCGGCGGCGGGAGCAACGTCGTCAACGTCATCCTCGTGGACTTCCGGGCGATGGACACGCTCGGCGAGGTGATCGTCGTCGCGGTCGCCGCCATCGGGGTCGTCGTGCTAATGACGATGCGCAGCCGGGGTGAGACGCAGTGACGGGGACGATCATGCAGACGACGGCCCGCGTCGTCGTCCCGATCATCGTGCTGGTCTCGGTCTCGCTGCTCCTCCAGGGGCACAACCACCCCGGCGGGGGGTTCATCGCGGGCGTGCTCACGGCGGTCGCCTTCGCCCTCCTGTACGCCGCCTACGGTCTCGACTACCTCGACATCGGCGTGCTCAACCGGGACGTGGAGTCGGGCAGCGGGATCTTCGAACAGCGCACCGTGCGCGCCTACCGGCGGACGTTCCTCCTCGGACTCGTGCTCGCGGTCGGGAGCGGTCTCGCCGCCGTCGCGCTGGGGGCGCCGTTTCTCGCACAGACCTACCGGATCGTCGAGTCGGTCCCGATTTACCACGAGATCGAACTCGCGAGCGCGCTCGCCTTCGACCTCGGCGTCTACTTCGTGGTGGTCGGGGCGCTCCTGACCGTCATCTCGGTGGTGGGCGGCGAGTGATCACCGATCGACTCCGACCGCGGGCCGCGGCCGGGATCGGCCCGCGACCCGCCGTCAGGCGGCAGAGAGAGCGATGGACCGGGGACCGGAACTGGAAGCGGATTCCGAGCGACGACCGAACCGGGAGGTGGGCGCGGGCGTGAGCCTGGTGCTCGCGGCCGCCGTCGGCGGCCTGTTCGCGCTCGCGACGTTCCTGTTGCTCCGCCGGGACCTGATGCGCGTAGTCTGGGGGATCGCCGTCGTCACGCAGGGGGCCAACGTCTACCTGCTCGCGATGGGCGGCGTCGTCGAGGGCGACCACGAGTCGGTGCCGGTCCTGGTGACCCACGGCGGGGAGGTGCCGGTGACCGCCGACCCGGTCGTCCAGGCGCTCGTGTTGACGGCCATCGTCATCAGCTTCGGAACCACCGCGCTCGCGCTCGCGCTGACGTATCGCGCGTACGAGGAAAACGAAACCATGGACATCCAACAGTGGGAGTGAAATGAACCAGATCGTGATCGCGCCGCTGCTCGTCGCCGTCGTCGCCGTCGTCGCCACGCTGGCGCTCGGCCGGCGACCGGCCCTCCAGCGGGCGACCAGCGTCGCCGGTGCGATCGTCTACGCGGCCAGCGTGGCCCTGCTCGCCTGGCGGGTCGTCCTCGCGCCCGACGCCGGTCCGGCGACCTACCAGTCCGGCGGCTGGCCGGCGCCGTTCGGCATCACGCTGGTGGCCGACGCGCTGTCGGCGTTCATGCTCGTCCTCGCCGCGACGGTCGGCCTCTGGTCGGTCGCCGTCGCCGTCCGGGTCCTCGACCGTGAGAACCAGCGGGTGTTCTACCACCCGCTGTTTCACTGCATGCTGCTGGGCGTAACCGGCGCCTTCCTCACCGGCGACCTGTTCAACCTCTTCGTCTGGTTCGAGGTGATGCTGATGGCGAGTTACGTCTTCGTGGCCTTCTACGGCGGCGCGAAACACACGGCGGGGGCGTTCCGCTATCTCGTGCCCAACGTCGTCGGCAGCGCGGTCATGCTGCTCGGGATCGGCGGCCTCTACGCGACCGTCGGGACGCTCAACATGGCCGACATGGCCCGCCGGCTGGCCGACCCGGCGGCCTACGGGATCGACGTCGCGCCGGTCGTCGGCCTCTCGGCGTTCGTGCTCGCGACGTTCGCGCTCAAGGCCGGCCTCGTCCCGTTCCAGTTCTGGGTGCCCTCGGCCTACCGGGCCGCGCCGCTCCCGGCGGCGGCCATGCTCGCCGGCGTGACCAAGAAGGTCGGCATCTACGCCGTCATCAGGCTCTACTTCACCGTCTTCGCCGCCGCCGGCCTCGACGGCGCGACCCTCCCCGGGACCGGCGTCGGGATCACCGGCGACTCCCCGCTGGCCTTCCTCGGGCCCGTCCTGCTGGCGATGGCCGTCGCCAGCATCGCCGTCGGCGGCGTCGGCGCGGTGGGCCGGGAGACCGTGGACGAACTGCTGGCCTACTCCAGCATCGGACAGGTCGGGTTCATCGCCCTCCCCGTCGCGCTGGCGGCGAGCGCACCCAGCGGGGCCGTGCGCCGGGCGGCCGTCGCCGCCGCGCTCGTCTACGCGCTCCACCACGCGCTCGCGAAGGGGCTGCTCTTCCTCTCGACGGCCACCGTCCGGGGCGCGACCGGGACGACCCGGCTCTCGGAACTGGGCGGTCTCGGCCAGCGCTCGCCGGTGCTGTCCGCCGCCTTCCTCGTCGGGTCGCTGTCGCTGGTCGGGATCCCACCGCTGGCCGGGTTCTTCGGCAAGTTCCTGGTCTTCGAGGTGGCCGCCCGGCACTTCGCGACGGTACCGACGGCCGCCGCCGCGGTGCCGCTGGCGGCCGCGCTGGTCGGGGCCGTCCTCACAATCGTCTACATCACGCGCACCTGGATCGGCGGGTTCTGGGGGACCCAGACCCCGCAGGTCGGGCAAGCGACCGTCGACCCGGTGCAGGTCGGCCTGCTCGCCGCGCTCGCGGCCGTGATTCTCGCCGCCGGAGTCGCCTTCGATCCGGTCTACCGGTTCGCGACCGCGGCGGCGGAGGCGGCGCTCGACCGCGGCGCGTACGTCGACCTCGTCGACCCGGCCCCGGGGACGACGCTGCTGGCGGCGGGTACCGGCGCCGGCGGCGCGCTGGGTTCGAGCGGGGGCGCCGCTCGGCCGGACCGCGCCGGCGAGCGCGGGGCCGGGACGGAAAACGGGAACCGACCCGCCGACGGAGGTGAAGGGACGTGACGGACCGCGAGACTCGCATGTGGCCGGTCACGGGCGTCGCCTTCGGCGTGCTGTGGCTGTTCGTCCGCGGCGCCGAACTCGCCCCCGAGGCGCTGCTCGGATCGTTCGCGCTCGGCACCGCCGTCGGGATGCCGCTGGCCTACCTCTCCCGGCGGCTCTACGCCGACGCGATCGATCTGAGCCGGATCCCTCGGGCGCTGCCGTACGTGGCGCTGTATCTCGTCGCGTTCATCCGGGAGGTGATCGTCGCCAACCTCGACGTCGCCTACCGCGTGCTCGCCCCCTCGATGCCGATCGAACCGGAGGTGATCCTCGTCCCGCTCCGGGTGGAGACCGACCTGGGGATAACGACCATCGCGAACAGCATCACGATCACTCCCGGGACGCTGACGCTGGACTACGACCCCGAGGAGAACGCCCTCTACGTCCACGTGATCGACGGCCGCGATCCCAGCGAGATCGTCGATCCGATCCGCACGTGGGAGGACTACGCGCTGGGCTGGTTCGACGAGGAGGGCTCCCCGGACGATCCGGCGGCCCCGATCGCGGTCTACCCGCCCGAGGAACCGACGCCGCCGGCCGTCGAGACCGGCGAGGCGGGCGGGGAATCCGGGGAGAGCGGCGACCGGAACCCGGACGACGCGGCGGAGGGCCCGACCGGAGGGAACGCGGGAGGAGGTGATCGAAGTGGTCGCTGAGCCGGGCGGCGGTCTCGTCGGCGCGGCCGCGACCGCCGCGCTCATCCTCGTCAGCGGGCTGTGCGTGCTCTGCAGCTACCGGGCCGTCCGGGGGCCGACCGTCCCCGATCGGGTCGTCGGCCTCGACGCGGTCGCGACGAACGTCGTCGCCATCGCCGTCCTGTTCGCGCTCAAGACCGACCGGGGGCTGTTCGTCACCGTCAGCCTCGTGCTGGCGATCATCGGCTTCCTCTCGACGGTCGCCGTCGCGAAGTTCGTCACCGAAGGGGACGTCATCGAACGACAGGAGTGACTCGGATCCAGATGTCAGCCAGAACTACCACGACCGAACGCACGCACGGACCGACCGACGACCGCCGGAGGGCGACCGGACCCCGGGCCGCCCCCGGGACCGGGAGGTGGGTCTGATGGTCGCGGTCCGCGCGCTGATCGTGGTCGCGCTGATCGCCGTCGGCTGTTTCTTCCTGACCGTCGGGACGGTCGGCCTCCTGCGGTTCCCGAACGTCTACAACCGGATGCACGCCACCAGCAAGCCGACGACACTCGGCACCGCCGCGGTCTTCCTCGCCGGGTTCGCCCACTTCGGTCCCGGCGGCGCGGGACTGCCCTCCCTGCTCGGCATCCTCTTTCTGTTCCTGACGGTGCCGACGGGCGCCCACATGATCTCGCGGGCGGCACAGCGGACCGGGATCCCCTTCCAGGACACCGTCACGTGGCCGGGACGTCCCGACGTACGGACGCAGGGGAAGTCCGGAGTGACGCCGGGGTTCGACGTCGAGGACCGAGGGGGAGACGGAGAGCGGGAGAAGGGATCCGACCGGGAGCGCGGCCCCCGGGACAGGGGCCGGACCAGCGGGAGAGGCGGCGACGGTGACGGCGACAGCGGGGCGTGACCGGCGGCTCCGCGCTGCGGAGCGTCGGCTGCCGTCGACCCGTCACCCCCGGTGACCGTAGCGGTCGATCGCCCCGTCGGCGACCGCGTTGCGGTGGACGTCGTTGGGGCCGCCGGCGATGGTGAGTAGCTTCGCGTCCCGGAGGTACCGCTCGACGGGCCGTTCGGTGGTGTAGCCGATGCCACCGTGGACGTCGATGGCGTCCTCGGCGTTGTCGACGGCCGCCTCGGAGGCACTGATCTTCGCCATGCTCAGTTCCCGGCCGACCGACCGCCCGTCGTCGGCGCGCGCCGCCGCCCGTAGCGCCAGCAGGCGCGCGGCCTCGACGCGCTCGGCCATCTCCGCGAACCGCCAGCGTACCCCCTGGAATTCGCCGATGGGGCGGTCGAACTGCTCGCGCTCGCCGGCGTACGCGACCGCGGCCTCGAGGGCCGCCCGCGCGATGCCGACGCCGCGGGCCGGGACGTTGACGCCCGTCACCACCTCACCGCGCTCGACGTACCCCTCGTCGACCGCGCCGACCGCTCTGTCGTCGGGGACCCGAGCGTCCGTCAGGGTGACCTTCGGCGACTTCACGCTGCGGGCGCCGAGCGTCTCCCAGACCGTCTCGACCTCGAAGGCCTCGGTCGGCACGAGGAAGGCGGTGACGTTGTGCGGGGCCGCCGACTCCGGGCCGGTCTTGGCGTAAGTGAGCACCTCGTCGGCCTCGAGGAAGTTCGTCACCCAGCGCTTGTGCCCGTTCAGCACCCACTCGCCCCCGGAACGCTCGGCGGTCGTCTCCATAGCGAGCTTGTCGCTGCCGGCGTTCTCCTCGCTGAGGCCGAGCGCGCCGACCGTCTCGAAGGCCGCCATCCCCGGCAGGAACCGCTCGCGTTGCTCGGGCGCGCCGTGGCGCTGGATCACCCGCGCCACCCCCAGGTGGAGCGCGAGCGCGCTCGCGACGGGCATCATCGCCGCCGACAGCTCCTCGATCACCAGCGCGAGGTCGACGAACCCGCGCCCGCGGCCGCCGTGGGTCTCGGGGATCGTCAGCCCCGTCCACCCCCGGTCGGCCAGCGCCGCCATCACTTCGGCGGGGTACTCCCCCGCGTCGTCCAGGTCGCGGGCGCGGGGCTCGATCTCGCTCGCCGCGAACTCGCGGGCATCGTCGCGCAGCGCCGCCTGCTCGTCCGTCGGGTCGAACTCCATGAGGGACGGTGCCACGCCGCGCCCATCAGTGTCCGGTTTCCGCCGGAACGGTCGAGAGGGATCGACCCGCCCCCGGCGAGTTCCGGCGTCGTCGGCGGGGAAACGATCCCTTTTCATGTCGGGAAGACCTACCGTCGAACATGGAGGAACGCACTCCCGATCGACGCGAAGTCCTCACGACCGGCGCCGTCGTCGCGGCCGGACTACTGGCCGGCTGTGCCGGCGGCGACGGCGGGGGCGGTGACGGCGAGGGCAACGAGGGCGGCGACGAGTCCCCGACGCCTACCGACGAGGGCGAGGAAACGACGACGGAGGCGACCACGGAGGACGGCGGCGAAAACGAAAGCGGCGGGGGCGGCGAGCAGCCCTCCTTCGACGGCTGGCTCTCCGACACCAGCAACTACGACGGCGTCGAGGACGCGACCGGTCAGGATGGCGCGACCGTGATGGTCGGCGCCGAGGGCAACGGCGGCAACATCGCGTTCGAACCGGCCGCCGTCCGGATCGACGCCGGCGCGACCGTCACCTGGGAGTGGACCGGTCAGGGCGGTTCGCACAACGTGAAACACCAGAACGACGACTTCGAGAGCGAGTACTACGACCAGGAGGGCGAGACCTTCGAGTACACCTTCGAGGAGGCGGGCACCTACAAGTACCTCTGCGTCCCCCACCAGTCCCAGGGGATGAAAGGCGTCGTCGTCGTCGAGTAACCCGCGCGACGCGGCGCGGAGGCGAACTCTTACTTCGTCCGATCGGTCGACGATCGATCGACGGCGCGTGATGCGCGACTGTTACGGCAGAGCGGACCGGGCGGGCGCACTCGATCTCGGACGGCCCGACCTACGCCCCGAGCGCGAACGGCGGCGCCCGCGACTCGTCGCAGTCGCCGGTCCGCTCGAGGATCACCGTATACTGGTTCTGTCGGAGTTCCTGCTCGTCGGCGTACTGGTCGGTGAAGGGGTCAATCCCGACCGCCGCGAGGTCGGCCAGCGATCCGGGGGTCGGCCGGTCGGGAACGAACCCGGGCGGCCGGGGGCCGAACTCGGCGGCGATCTCGTAGCCGTACTCGCCGTTCAACAGCCCCCGGAGGTACTCGGCCTGCGCCCGGCCGTTCCGGTAGTAGGTGCCCTCCTTGAGATACAGCAGGTCGCGGTAGCCGAGTTCGACGTACTCGGGACACGGCTCGAGGGTCTCGTCGTCCCCCTCGCGGCCGAAGGCGTGATTGACGTCCATCCCGTGGGGGATCGCCGCGTCCTGCATGTGCCGGCGGTACACCTCGACGGTCGCGTCGTCGCCGGCCTCGCTGGCGAGCCAGGCCGTCGCCTCGTCCCGAGGTTGGCTCGCGTACCCGAGGTCGCCCGCGCCGGCGTAGACCCCTCCGGAGACGAGCAGCAGCGCGATGGCGACCCGGCCGAGTTCCGGGGCGCGGGCCCGCAGGCGGACCAGCGCCAGCGCGAGCAGCGCCGCCAGCAGCGGGAACGTCGGCAGGAGGTGGTGGACCCGGAAGTCGTGCCACGTCGAGAACATGAGGACGTACCCCGCGACGGTGGCGGCCACGAGTGCGACGGCCGCGGGCCGGCGGACCGTGCTTTGGAGTCGTCCCCGCCGGGCGACCGCGCCGGCGGCCTCGGCGACGCTCGCGAGCGCGCCGGCGACGACGCCGACGAACAGCGGCAGGCCGAACGCCTGGAAGTACCCCCGGAGGAACCACCACCAGATCGGCGCGTCCGGTCCGGTCGGGTGGTTCGTCCGCGAGACCGACCCCTCGAACACCCGTTCGAGGAAGAGGTCGACCCCGCCGACGAGCAGCGTCGGGAACCCGAGTACGATGGCCGCGAGGCCGAGCGCGGCGCCGCCGGCGACGAGGCGGGGGCGCAGTAGCGCCGCGCGAGGGTCGGCGGCCGTCGTCCCCCGCAGGAGGTAGGCGAGCGCGACGAGTCCCACGACCGGCGCCGCCGTCAGCTTGAACGCGACGGCGACGCCGCCGGCCGCGCTCGCGGCGAGGAAGCGCCGCGCCTCGCCGGTCCGGAGGTAGCCCAGAAGGGAGTGCAGCGCCAGCAGCGTGAAAAACAGCGCCGGCATGTCCTCGCCGCCCTCGTGGGCGATGGTGAGGAAGCCGAACGTCACCATCACCACGAGCGCCGCCAGCCGGCCGGTCGCCCGGTCGCGCAACTCGACGCCGATCCGGTAGGTCAGGTAGACCGCGCCGACCGCGAACAGGACGTTGAACAGGCGGACGAAGGCGAGAGTCGTCGTCCAGATCCACTCCGGCGTCCCGTGCCAGACCGCCCAGTAGCCGAACTCCGGATCCGGGTTCCGGAAGGCGAGGAAGGCGTCGAGGGCACCGACCAGCGCCGCGATCACGACCGCCGGGAGCAGCGCCAGCCCGAAGAGGTAGAACGTCGCGCCGAACGGCACCCGCCCCCACTCGACGCCCGCGCGCAGCGACTCGAGGCCCGGGTCGGCGAGGACCGCCCCGAACGCCGCCATCGGGTCGAGCAGGCGGCTCATCTCGTCGCGGGTCGCGAAGTTCGGGAGCAGGTGCCAGAACCGGAACCCGGTCAGTACCAGCGCCAGCGCCAGCAGGTATGGGAGGTACGGGTCCGACCGGAGGTCGGCGGCGACCCGCTGGCGCGCCCGCCCGACCGGTCCGTCCCCGGGATCCCACATAGCTCCCCCGTGACGCAACCGGGACAAAAAACCTCGCGGTCGCGTCCGTCGACCGTGGGGCGACCCGACCGGCCGTCCGGTTACTCCATGTACCCCAGGTGTTCGAGGCGCTCGGTCGCCCTGTCGTCGGCGTCCCGGTCGGCCGCGCCGTCGAGTTCGATGGGCTCCCGGCGGTCGACGGCCGGGTCGCCCTCGAAGATCGGCAGTACCTCGCCGCGCATGTCCGTCGGGACGGCACAGCCTGCGCCCGCCAGCAGCGTCGGCGCGATGTCGAGGATGCTGATCCGGTCGAGCCTCCCGGCCTCGACGTCCGGGCCGACGGCAGCGAAGATCCCCCGCGTCGTGTTCTCGGCGGCCCAGCGGTCCGGCCCGGTCAGGACCTCGCCGCCGCCGACCCCGTCGTTGACGTGAACGCCCGGACGCTGGTCGAGGACGATCTCCGGGGCCTCGTCGACGTGCGGACCGCGGTAGATGTCCTCGCCGCGGTGGACCGCGGTGAACAGCGGCCCCTCGTCGTCCTCGACCGCCCGGAGGTCCGCGATCAGCTCCTCGCGGGTCGCCTCGACGTCGAACGCGGGGTTGAGGTAGACCGGTCCCTGGCCGCTGGCGACGGCCGCCGTCCGGTCGAGGTCGATCGCCTCGAGCTTCCGCCCGCGTTTCAGCCCCGCGCGCTGGGGGACCAGCTGCTGGATCCGCTTGGGGACCGTCCGGGCGAGCAGGTCGACGACGCCGGCCCGCTTCGCGATCCGCAGGACGTTCTCCCGGTCCAGCCCCACCGGGCGGAGGTACTGGTCGACCGTCCGCTTGCGGGCCTGGTAGCCGTTCTCGGCGAGCCACTCGTTGACGTAGAATTCCGTGGTCGTCGGCGCGGCGCCGTGGTCGGACATGAGCACCAGCCGGGTGTCCTCGTACTCCCGGAGCCGGCCGATCCACTCGTCGACGAGCTTCCAGGCCCGCAGCGTCGGCTCCTCGTCCCAGAAGAAGTGATGGAGGACGTTGAGGTAGAACAGCGTCACGTGGACGAACTCGAGGCCCTCCTCCTCGAAGAGGCGGGTCGCGACCTCGAACCGCGAGTCCATGACCTCGAGGATCGCCTCGACCTCCGCCCCCCGCTCCTCGTTCGAGGAGAGCAGCGGGTCGGGGTGGACGCGGTAGTCGAACTCGCGTTCCAGCCGGTCGGCGAGTTCCGGCGGCGACGTGTACCCCGCGTCGATCGAGCGGTACTCCCCGGCGACGGCGTCCGGGCCGCCGGCGACCACCGGACCGCCGACGTCGCGGGGCGGGGACATCGTCGGCATGTTCACGACGCCCGCCGACCGCCCCTCGTCCTCGAGGTAGTCCCACAGCTCCGCAGTTCGGAAGTCGCCGCCCTCGGCGGTCTCGATGCGGCCCGCCTCGAGGTCGACGTGCTCGAACCAGAAGACGCCCAGCCCGCCGGGGTCTTTGCCGGCGGAGTAGCACTTCCAGTTGGGGAAGGTGACCGGCGGCAGGCAGCTCCGGTGGTCGGCCCACGCGCCCGCCGCCCGGACCGCGGCGACGTTTGGGAGTTTGCCGGCCTCGATCCAGGGGTCGAGCAGCCGCCAGCTCGCCCCGTCGAGGCCGACGACGAACGTCCGCGTCATGGTTCGGGGAGAGTCGACACCGGGGGATATAGCTTCCCTTCGTCTCCGACGACGCGCCCGCATCGCGGCCGGCGCTACTCGGCGGCCGACCAGGAGACGTCGAGGCGGGCGGAGGGGTACCACCCCCCGAGCGCCGGGAGGTAGACCCCCAGGACGCGGTCGGCGAAGACCACGGGAGCGGCCACCTCTGCGGGGACGCCGAAGGCGACGAACGCCGCGGTGGCCGTCGCCTCCGTGACGCCGATCCCGCCGGGCGTCAGCGGGAGGAGCGTCACGCTGTACGCCGTCAGCAGGAAAAACGGGAGCGCGAGCGCCGGCTCGAAGGCGACCGAGCCGGCGGGCCCCCCGACGCCGAGCAGGAGCCACACGCGGGCGCCGGGCGCGAGCAGCATCGCGCCCGCCCACCCCGCCGCGTACGACGTCACCGCGCGGGGGTCGGTCGAGAGGACGCGGAACGACCGGGCCGACGCCGCGGTCATCGCCGGCAGGCCCGTCACCCGGTCGGCGATCCGCTCGCCGGCGACCGGGAGCCGGCGGGCCAGCGCCGCGAGCGCGTCGATGGTCCGGTCGAGGGCGGTGAGGTTCGCGCCGGCGAGCAGGACGACCGTGCCGGCGGCGAGGTACAGCGCGGTCGACAGCGCCAGTAGGACCGTCAGCCCCGCCGAGAGCCGGCCGTACCCGAGCGCGACAGCGAGTCCGACGAGGGCCCCCAGCCCGTAGAGCGCGGCGTACAGCCCCGTGTGGACGCCCGACAGCGCCACCGCGTCGCCGACGGCCATCCCCGTCTCGCTGCGCAGGACCAGCGGCGCCGCGGCCCGCCCCGAGAGCCGCGAGGGCAACAGCTGGTTGACGAAGTTGACGATCAGGTCGGTGCTGGCCGCGGTCCGGAAGGGGGCCTCGCCGAGGCGGTTGATCAGCGCGTGCCACATCCAGAACCGCGCGACCAGTCCGACCCCAGTGACAGCCAGCAGCGCGACCACGGTCTCCGGGGCGACGTCGCTCAGGACGGCGGCGAGCCGGTCGAAGCGGAGCTGGTCGACCAGCCACGCGACCGCGAGCAGGCCGATCCCGTACCGGACCACCGCGCTCAACAGGCGGCAGGGCGAGGGCGTCACGACCGGTCCTCGGGGTCCGCGTCCGCTTCAGTTCCCGGGCCGGGATCTGGGTCGGTCGTCGATCCGGAGTCGGGGGAGGTCCCTCCGGCCGCCTCGACCCCGTCGGCCGCGACGGCGCGGGCGGGGACGAACTCGAAGGGCGCCGCGAGGATCCGCTCGACGGCCCGGCGCATCCACCCCCCGGTCCGGACGTACACCCGCTTCGGGACCCCCTCGACCGCCGGGAGGTCGACCAGCTCCCAGGGATGGACGTACAGCACCGGCGCGATCCCCCGCCGGGCGAGCAGCCGCATCCCCAGGAGGGTGTACCGGACGCCGAAGAACCGCAGCCAGGTCCCGGTCAGCGGGAGGCCGACGCCCGGCATGACGGCGACGGGGAGTTCCGCGAGCGAGGCGGGCGCGTCCGGGTCGATCCGCGACGCCGGACAGAGCCGCCGGACGTCGTGCTCGCCGCCGTACCACCCCGGGATCCGTCGGCAGGGGGCGACGCTGGAGTCGTAGCCGTAGCCCGCGGCGGCCAGCGCCTCGAAGGTCCCCCGGGGGACGTCGAAGGCGGGCGCCCGGAACCCGGCGACCGACCGACCGGTCACCCGCTCCAGCAGCGCGCGCGACTGCTCTACCTCGCGGCGCCGCTCGCCGGAGTCGAGCGCCGAGAGCAGCCGGTGGCTGTGAGTGTGGGATCCGATCTCGTGGCCCGCCGCCGCGAGCGCGCGGACCGTGTCGGGGTGGCGCTCGGCGACCGACGAGACGACGAAGAAGGTGGCGGTCGCGCCGTGACCGTCAAGCGTCTCCCGGAGGAAGTCGGCGGCTCCCAGGCCGACCGCCGGGTCGTCGGCCTCGCCGGCGGCACCCCGGTAGGCCGGCGTCTGGGAGAACAGTTCGAAGTCCACCGAGAAGACCGCTCGGTCGGCGTCAGTCGTCACCTTGTTCCTCCTCGACGGCGTTCTTCAGGAGGCTCACCTCCTCGTTGAGCCGCGACTGCTGGTCGTAGAGCCGCCCGATCCGGTTGAGCAGGTAGATCACGACGACGAACAGCGTCAGGTTCGACATCACGAGGATCGCCCGCGCCTTCCACTCCAGACCGAGCACGGCGGCGACGATCTCGAAGGCGCCCGGCATGAGCGCGACGAAGACCAGCCCGGACCCCACGACCGCCGACAGGACGAACAGGGCGATGGCCTCCCGCTCTCGGCGGACCAGCAGGTAGCCGTTCAGCAGGAGGCCGATGCCCACCGCGAGCGTCGCGACGTTGACCGCCGTGTACTCGACCATCAGCGGAAGATCAGGACTCTGAGGAGGACGTCGGCCATCCGCGCCGGGTAGAGGGCGAACGTGTCGACGGAGAACTGCGAGTCGCCCTCCTGCCGGGTCGGTATCGCGACCGACACCTCCTCGATGCGGTGGCCCGAGCGCGCCGCCTCGAGGGTCTGTTCGACCGCCCAGTGCTTGTCGGAGTGGTGCAGGATCGACTCCAGGGCCGCCGTCCGGTAGACCCGGAACCCGCTGGTCACGTCGGTGATGTCGACGCCGCCCAGCCGGTTGACCACGGCCGTGAAAAACCGGATGCCGGCGTCCCGAACCTGGGAGTACTCCTCGTGGCTCTCGTTGAGATACCGGCTGCCGATCACCACGTCGCAGTCGTCCGCGACGGCCGTCTCGAGCAGGCGCGGGATCTGCGCCGGATCGTGCTGGCCGTCGGCGTCGATCTGGACCACGTAGTCGAAGCCCTCCCGGATCGCGTACCGGTAGCCCGTCCGGACGGCCCCGCCGACGCCCGTGTTCAGGACGTGCTCGACGACCGTCGCCCCGTGATCCCGGGCGACCGCCGCGGTTCCGTCGGTCGACCCGTCGTCGACGACGACCACGCGGTCGACCTCGGCGGCCGCTCCGTCGACGACCGCCCCGACCGTACTCGCCTCGTCGTACGCGGGGACGACAGCGACGGTGCGCATAGATCACTGAAGGGCCGCCGGTTCACTTATCTGTACTGTTCCGGGCCGAATCGGTCGCAGGCGCGGCCGCGGTTCCCTGCACGGCCGGTGTGCGCTCGCTCTCGCTCCCGCCGTCGCGGGCCTCGCTACCGCCGACCGTCTCCGGCCGAGCGACCGCGAGCGTCCACCAGCGGACCCACTGCGTCCGCTCGACGAGATCGATCAGCCGCTCGACCGGCGACGACCGGAACGCGCTACAGGGCATCAGCGGCGACCCGAGCGGTCGCGTCTCCTCGATCTCGAAGCCGGTCTCGTCGAGCAGCGCGCGGATCCGGTCGGCGCTCAGGTGGCCGTACTCGTCGTTGTCATCGCCCAGAACGCCCAGTCGGAAGGCCAGTCCCTTGGTGAGCCGGCGGTACGCCCCGGGAGTCCCCTCCAGCAGGATCAGTCGCCCGTCGGACTCGAGGACGCGACGCGCCTCCCGGAGGATCGCTCGCCGGTCGGCCGCGGGGACGTGGTGGAGGAACCGCCGTCCGACGACAGTCGAGAACGAGTCCGCGTCGAACGGGAGGTCCCGCGCGTCGGCGGCCGCGGCCGCGATCCCGTCGGCGTCGCGCGCGTTCTCCGGGAACGCCTCGACACCGACGTCGGCCCCGGGGTGGGGGCGGGTCCCGAAGGCGACCTCCAGGGACCTCCCCTCGACGGCGCGTCGGTCGATCAGTCGATCGTGGCGGTCGTAGACGGCCGACAGGAGCGGGTAGCTCCCGACCTCGCGGGGCCGCTCGACGATGGCCCCGTCCAAGACCTGCCAGTCGCCGCTCATAGACCCCGGAACGAACGCATCGATCGGAGCGCCATTCACTCGGGCGAACCCGGACGACGAGGATATGCTTCGCGCCTTCTCTCGAAAGCCGCCCGGCGGGAATTCGGTCCCGCCCCGGGAGCGCGATCCTCGCGCTCCGCTACTCGTCCGCTCTCGTCGATCCCGATCCCGCCGACGTGTCGTCCCGCTGATTTGCTTGCAGAACGCCGCCGGAAAAACTGTCGTTCGAACGGATAGTCACTGCCGTCTCAAAGTACGGGCCGACTGGTCCCCGCGAGTCCTACTGCTCCCGAGTTTCTCGTTCGACGCCGCGCCGCGGCCTTATTCCGAGCGCTCGGCGGCCCGACGACGCCGGACCGACCGTCGGCTCGACGGCGAAACGTCCCGGTCAAAGGGTGTGATCGGTGAGAACATAGCGGGAGGTAGATTTGAACTACCGATCTCCGGGTTATGAGCCCGGCGGAATCTCCTGGCTATCCCATCCCGCTACCTCTCCGTACCCGACTCTGGTAAGTAAGGGTTGTGATTCGAAGAGGGCTGCGTCACTCGGTGCCGTGACCCGGTTCGCGGTCGACCCGCCAGGTGAACAGCGACTCCATGACGTAGTTGAGCAGCACCGACAGCCCGATAGCGATGGGCAGCGGGACGAACGTCCAGAGGTCGATCCCCCCGACCTCGAGGGTGATCGGTACCTGCCGGAACGCCCGCACGGTGAGAAACTGCACGGCGAGGCCGGCGCTGCGGACGAGATTCGACGTCAGCAGGCGCCGGAGCGTCGGCCGGATCCCGGGCAGCCCCTCGTCGGCGAAGGTCCAGCGCTCGTTGATGACGAACATGACCAGGATGGCCACCTCGGCGCCGACCAGTTTGGCCACCTCCGGGAGCACGTCGAGGCCGACGATCAGCGCCGTCGTGACCGTGAGGTCGAAGACGGCGCCGACGGCGCCGACGGACGCGAACTTCCCGAAGCGGACGCCCGAGGCCAGCGCGCGCAGGCGAGCGGCGGCCGTCATCGGCTCCTCTCACCCCGGTCGGACGACCGACCCGACGTCTCCGGCGCTCGCTCGCCGTCCGGGTCGCGGTCCCGGTCGATCAGCGCCGTCGTTCCCCGCTCGGGGAGGACGTCGTACAGCCGCTTCTCCTGCAGGCGGCTGGCCCGGTGACGAGCGACGAGGAGCCCCCGTCCCATCGAGAGGGCGGTCCGCACCGGCGAGACCGTCGACGCGGAGTGGTCGTACCAGGTCACCGGCACCTCCTTGATGTGGTAGTCGAGTGCCGCCGCCATGGCGACGAACTCGACGTCCCAGGCGAACCCCGCCTCGTAGAGGTGCCGGCGGACCTCCCGCCAGGCGTCGGCGGTGACCGCCTTCGCGCCGCACTGGTAGTCGTGGAGGTGGGTGTCGAGCAGGCGGCGGGCCAGCCACGCGAACACGTCTCCCAGGCGACGCCGCGCGCGGGTCTGGTGGGTCTCGACGGTCGCCGCGGGGTGTCTGCGGGAGCCGACGGCGACGTCGGCGCGGCCGGTCCGCAGCGGTTCGAGCACTGCCGCGACGTCGTCGGCCGGCGTGCTCCCGTCGGCGTCGGCGAACGCGAGCAGGTCGGTCCCCAGCGCCTCGAACCCGGCGGTGATCGCCGCTCCCTTGCCGCGGCGGTAGGGGACGACGTCGAGCGCGGCCGGGAGCCCCGAGAGCGCCTCCACGGTCCCCGGCCGGGGATCGTCGAGTTCGATCAGGAGGGCCGCCGGCGCGAGCCGCTCGTCGAGCGCTCGCACGTACGTGGCGAGGCGGTCGACGTCCGGCCGAAACGCGGGGACCACGACCCCGGCAGTCGGCATATACCGACACACTTGTTCGGGAAACAAAAGTTGTTCGGACCGTGGGAGTCGACCGGAGGTCACAAGGGATATAATAGCCACTGTCTACCTCCGGGACATGGAGTGGGGACTCGTCGCGCTCTGGCTGGCGGCGTTTCTGGGCCTGTTCGCCGGCGGCCTGCCGGTCGCGGCGGCGCTCTGTCCCCGGCTTGTCGACCGGGGGGCCGGCGTGGCGCTCCCGGCGGCGCTGACCGTCCTCGGACTCGTCGGGTGGATCGCCGGCCGGGTCGCGTTCGGTCTCCCGGCGGCGCTGGCCGGACTGGCGGTCCTCGGCGCGCTCGCCGCCCTCGCCCTCCGGAGGGGCGTGCGCCTCCCCGAGCGCGGAGTCGTCCTCGAGACGGCGCTGGTGTTCGCGCTGGCGTTCCTGTTTCTGGTGGGCGTCCGCGCGGTCGACCCCTCGGTCCACGCGACGATGGGCGAGAAGTTCCTCGACTTCGGCCTGCTGAAGGCCCTCCTGCGCTCGGAGACCGTGCCGCCGCTGGATTTCTGGTTCGCCGGGGAGCCGGTGCGGTACTACTACGGGGGCCACATGATCGCCGCGCTGGTGGCCGAACTGACGTTCACCGAGGCGCGGTTCGCGTACAACCTCGCGCTCGCGGGCTTCTACGGAGCGTTCGTCACCGCCGCCTACGGGCTGACTGGGAGCCTCGGAGCGGGGATCGGCGCCTCGCGGACGACCGCGGCCGCACTCGGGGCGTTTTTCGTCGGCGTCGCGTCGAACCTGTGGACGCCGCTGCGACTGCTCGGGGGCGTCCTCCCGCCCCCCCTGGTGAACTGGGCGGCCGCGGCGGCCGGGATCCGGGGATTCGACGCCGCCGGCTTCGACCCCGTCGCCGAGTTTACCTACTGGGGCGCGAGCCGCGTCATCGACGGGACGATCAACGAGTTCCCGCTGTTCGCCTTCCTCAACGGCGACCTCCACGCCCACCAGATGTCGCCGCCCTTCCTCCTGCTCGCGGCCGCGCTCGGCTACAGCTACTACCGGACGCCCGAGCGCGAGCGGGGCCGGCGACTGCTGGTCCTCGGGGCGGTCGTCCCTGTCGCGGCGCTGGTCGCCGTGATCAACACGTGGTCGTTCCCGACCGTGCTCGGTGTGACGGGGCTGGCCGTCGCGTTCGCCCCCGCCGACCCGCTGACGCTGGTCGGCCGCGGGTCCGACCGGACGGGGAGCGCGCTCGCCCGCGAACTCCGCCGGGACGCCGCGGCGCTGGCGGTCGTCGCCGCCGTCGGGGCGCTGGCGGTCGCGCTCTCCGCGCCGTTCTGGCTGAGCGCCGCCGCGGGCCGGTCGGTCGCGCTGGTCGCGCCCGGCGCCCGCAGTTCGCTCGTCGGCCTCCTGGTCGTCCACGGCGCCTTCCTGGCCGTCCTCGTCCCGTACCTGTTCGGCCACGCCCGCGCCGCCGTCGACCGACGGACGCTGGGCGTCGCGGTCGGCGGGACGCTTCTCGTCGGCGCGCTGGCGTGGCTCGCGGCCCTCCCCGCGGTCGCGCTGCTCGGTCCGGTCGTCGCCGGCGCGTGGGCGCTGCTCCGGGTCGCGCCCGCCGGGGGGGTCGCCGGGAGCCGCGGTCCGTCCCCCGACTCGACGGTCGCGCCCGACGGCGACTGCGATCACGATCCGGACCGCGACCGTGACTACGACCGCGGACCGGGGTTCCCGGCGGTCCTCGCGATCGGCGCGGCCGTGCTGGTGGTCCTCGTCGAACTGCTCTACGTGCGGGAGGAGGCCGGTCCCGGCCGCATGAACACCGTGTTCAAGACCTACGCGCAGGTGTGGGCGCTGTGGGCGCCCGCCGCCGGGGCCGCGCTGGCCGGCCTCGTCGCCCGCGAATCGGCCGCGTCCGATCGGACGTCGAGCGCGACCGCCCGATCGGCCGACGCCGTCACGCGGGCCGGACGCGTCCGGTCGGCGCTGGGGGGGGTGAACCTCGCCGCCGTCGGCGCGGTCCTGTTGCTCGCGAGCACGTCCTGTTACGCCGGGCTGGCGGTGGCCGATCACTTCACCGCCGAGGGGGCCTACGACGCCGACGCGGCGGAGCTCTACCCCCGAACCGACGACCCCACGCTGGACGCGCTGGCGTTCGTCGACCGCTACCACGCCGACGAGGCGCCCGCGATCCGCTGGCTGGACGCCCGCGAGGGGCGACCGATAGTCGCCAGCGCGCCGGGGCGGGACATCTACCGGTGGACCAGCGCCGAGGTGACGCTGACCGGCCTCCAGGGGGTCGTCGGCTGGTCCCACGAGATCGGCTACCGGGGGCGGGAGGCGTACGCGACCCGGGCCGCCGACGTCGACCGGATCTTCGAGGGTTCGCCCGACGAGCGGGCGGCCCTCCTCCGGGCCTACGAGGTCGACTACGTCTACGTCGGCCCGCGGGAGCGCGAGCGGTACGGCAACGTCTCCTTCGAGGACATCCGCGGGGTCGAACCCGCCTTCAGATCCGATGCGGTGGTGATCTACGAGGTCGACCGATCGGACCTCGCCGCCGAGGACGGAACAGGAACGGACCGGGCGAGCGACGCGATCGGTCCCGTTCCGAAACCGGGACTCGCTGTCCCGTCCGATCGGGACAGTCGGCTACGGCCGGAGACGGGGTCGGGGGCGTACGGCTGATCCGGCGGACCTACAGTGTGTAGTCGTGGTCGCCGGTCTCGCTCTCCAGGAACGCCGTCAGCAGGTCGATCGTCGCGCGCACGTCCTCGCGGTGGGCGCTCTCCGTGACGGTGTGGAGGTACCGCGTCGGCACGGAGACGGCGCCGACGGGCTTGGCGCCGAAGGAGGTCTGGAAGCCCGCGGTGTCGGTACCGCCCTTCGGGAGCACCTCTAGCTGGTAGGGGATCGAGCGGTCCTCGGCGACCGCGCGGAGCCGGCGGTTGACCTTCGGGTTCGTGATCACCGAGGAGTCCTTCAGCTTGATCGCGGCCCCCTCGCCCAGCCGGGTGACCCGCTCGCCGGCCTCGAATCCGGGGACGTCGTTGGCGACGGTGACGTCGAGCGCCACCGCCAGGTCCGGGTCGAGGTCGACGCCCAGCGCCTCCGCGCCCCGCAGACCGACCTCCTCCTGGACGGTCGCCGCGAAGTGGACGGTGACCGGCGGCGCCTCCAGTCGACGGGCGGCCGCGAGCATCGCGAACAGGCAGACGCGGTCGTCCAGGGCCTTCCCGGTGACGTGCTCGCCGACCGTCGTCGTCGTCTGGCGCATAGTGACGAGATCGCCCACCGAGACCCGGTCGGCGACGCGGTCGGCGTCCATCCCGAGGTCGACGTGGACCTCCTCGACGGCTCGCTCGTCGGTCTCGTCGCCCCGGGTGTGCGGGGCCGCGGAGCCGATGACCCCCGGAAGGTCGCCGTCCCCGGTGTGGACCGTGACTCGCTGGGCGCGCAGCACGCGGGGGTCCCACCCGCCGAGCGCGTCTAGCTGGAGGAACCCGTCCTCGGTGACGTGACGGACCATGAACCCGATCTCGTCCATGTGCGCCGAGACCGCGACCTCGTAGTCGGTGGTCCCGTCGCCGGCGAGGGTGCCGACGACGTTGCCCATCCCGTCCGAGCGGAGGCCGTCGGTCGACTCGCGTAGCTCCCGGCGGACGATCTCGCGGACCCGGTCCTCGTAGCCCGGGACGCCGCCCGTCTCGGTCAGTTCACACAGCAACTCGAAGTCGAAGCCGAGATCGGGGTCGCCGGAACGGGTCTCGTCGGCCATACCCGCCGGCAGGGCGGGGAGACACAAGAGTCGTCGGGAGCGGCGAGCGGACCTAGGCCTCCCGCTCGACGACGAACCGGGGGAAGTCCGCCAGCCGATCGCGGGGTTCCGGGGCGATGTCGACCCGGTCGAGGTCCTCGCGGGCGGCCGCGCTGATCTCTGTCGCCCGCTCGCGGGCGTACTCGACGCTGCCCGTCTCCCGGAAGATGTCGACGACCTCGCGGACTTCCTCGTCGGTGTTGTCGTCGGCCCACAGCAGGTCCTCGAGGCGCGCGGCCCGCCCGGGGTCGGCGTTCGCGGCCGCGTGGATCGCCATCAGCGTCTTCTTGCCCTCCCGGACGTCGTTGCCGACGCCCTTGCCGAAGTCGCCGCCGGACTCCAGGGCAGTCTCGACGTCGAGGATGTCGTCGCCGATCTGGAAGGCGACGCTCATCCGCTCGGCGTACCGGGCGACGGCACGCTCCGTCTGGCGGTCCTGGCCGGTGGCGATAGCGGCGAGGCGGGCGACGATACGCCCCAGACAGCCCGTCTTACACGCGCACATCTCCAGGTACTCGTCTTCCGTGATGTCGATCGTCCCCCGGTTGTGCCAGTGGATGTCCATCCCCTGGCCGAGGTGCGTCCGGTTGAGTTCCTCCATCAGCATCTCGTAGGCCGCCAGTTGCGTCTCCGAGTCCAGGCCGCCGGGGTTCCGGGCGACCACCTTCAGCGGCAGGAAGTACATCGCGTTGCCGGCGTTCAGCGCCACGTCGACGCCGTAGACGCGGTGCAGGGCCGGTTCCCCCCGGCGCATCGTCGCACCGTCCTCGACGTCGTCGACGATGATGGTACCGTTGTGGAGGATCTCCGGGACGCAGGCGTAGGGCAGGTACTCCTCGGGGTCCTCGTCGAACGCCTCGACGAGGACCAGGAAGAGCACCGCGCGCCAGCGCTTCCCGCCCCGGTCGAGCAGGTCCCAGATCGGATCCGAGATCGCCCGCTGGACGGCCTCGGCGTCGTACTCGTGGGTGGCCGGGCCGAAGAACTCCTCCAGGTAGGCCGCGTCGATCTCGCGAGGGAGCAGGCGCTCGATCTCCCTGTCGACGATCGGCCGCCACCGCTGGAGTGCCTCCCGCATGCTACTCCCCGCGGCGTCAGTCGCCAAAAAACCGGCTATTCGCCCGCACGAACCCGACCGTCCCGGGCCGGATCGCCGTTCCGGCGGCGACGGGTCACCCCGGCGTCGGGCGGTCGGCGGCCGGAGCCCGCGACGCCCGCCTCGAGGAGTTCCCCGTCCAGGGGTGGGAGCGCGGCGACAGCGCCGTCCGTCCCGCCGACGGTCCCGCCCAGGCGTCGATCGCACTGCCGCGCAGCCCCGACGGCGAGGCGACCGGCGACCTCGTCGACCTCGGCTACGGACTGCCGGAGCCCCCGGCCCCAGGCGGGCCATGGACGACCGCGACGGCGACGACTGGATCGGCGCGACGTTCACGAGCACCGCCGGCTGGGACCACCTGGAGACGCTCGTGGACCTCGGCGACCGGATGGCCGGCAGCGACGGCGAGCGGGCGGGCGCGGAGGCGACCCGCGACGCGCTCGCGGCGGCCGGAGCCCGCGACGCCCGCCTCGAGGAGTTCCCCGTCCAGGGGTGGGAGCGCGGCGACAGCGCCGTCCGCCCCGCCGACGGTCCCGCCCAGGCGTCGATCGCACTGCCGCGCAGCCCCGACGGCGAGGCGACCGGCGACCTCGTCGACCTCGGCTACGGACTGCCGGAG
>PXRR01000027.1:0-1817 GCA_003021975.1 Halobacteriales archaeon QS_5_70_17
CTCGCGCTCGACGAGCGCGTCGTAGGACCGGACGTACTCCCGGACGGCCGCGCGCCCCTCGCCGGAGCGCTCGACGACCACCTCCGAGGCCCCGATCCGACCGCCGTCGAGGGCGTCGATCGCCGCCCCGGCCGCCGGGTCGTCCACTTCGACCGTCGCCGTCGATCCGTCGATGTCGACCTCGCCGATCGCGTCCGGGTCGACGCCCGCCTCGCCGGCGAACGCGCCGACGACGTCGCCCGGACCCTCCTCGTCGAGTCCGCGTACGAGCAGCGTCGTCGTTTGCCGGCGCTACGCCGGTCGATCTCTTGTGGGCTGTGCGAGACGCGTTGACGGACGCCGACCGCCCTGGAATACACGGTGCCGTCAGGCGTCGCCGTCGCCGTCGTCTCCCTCGTCGACGACGAACCGGTAGTGGTGGGGGACCATGTAGTAGTCGTTGTCGCAGTGGGTCGCCTTGTAGGTGGTCCCGTCGGCGTCCAGATCGACCAGCCACTCCACGGTCGCGCCGCACTCCGGACAGCGGGCGTTCTCCAGGGCCTCCACGAACGGGGCGACCTCGTCGTCCTCGATGTCGACCATACCCGCGAGTGGGAGCGACCGGCCCTAAAGTCCGCCGACCGGGGGCGGCGATCCGGCGCTCGCAGTCCCGATCCGGTCGATGAGAACACTTAGCCTCCCGGCCGCCGATCCCGGAGGTATGACAGACGACGAGAGCAACGCCGGCGGGGCCGGTGCCGACCCCGACCCCGATCCCGAGACCCTCGCCGAGCGGGTCCGGGACGGCGACCTGCGCCTGCACGAACTCGAGGAGCACGCCGACCACGAGACGGCCGCCGCGGCCCGCCGCGCCCTGATCGCCGATGAGACGGGCGCCGATCTGGGGGCGGTCGGCGACTTCGGGTTCGACGCCGCCGAGGCCGAACCGAACGTCGAGAACATGCTCGGAGCGGCGCAGGTCCCGATGGGCGTCGCCGGCCCGGTCCCCGTCGACGGCGGGGCCGCCTCGGGGACCCACTACCTGCCGCTCGCGACCACGGAGGGAGCGCTGGTGGCCAGCGTCAACCGCGGGCTGTCGGCGATCCGGGCGGCCGGCGGCGCGACGGCGCGCGTCCTGAAGTCGCGGATGACCCGCGCGCCCGTCTTCCGGGTCGCGGACGTCGGCGAGGCGAGTTCGGTCGTCGGGTGGGTCCGCGAGAACGAGGGCCGCCTCCGGGAGGCCGCGGAGGCGACGACGAACCACGGCGAACTGCTGGAGGTGACCCCCTACGTCGTCGGGGACAACGTCTTCCTGCGGTTCGCCTACGACACGAAAGACGCCATGGGGATGAACATGGCCACCATCGCCACGCAGGCGGCCTGCGAGGTCGTCGAGGAGGCGACCGCCGCCGATCTCGTCGCGCTGTCGGGAAACCTCTGTACCGACAAGAAGCCGGCGGCGGTCAACGCCGTGGAGGGCCGGGGGCGAACGGTGGCCGCTGACGTGGCCCTCCCCCGAGGGGAGGTCGAGGATCGACTGGGAACGACCCCGGAGGCGATCGCCGAGGCCAACACCCGCAAGAACCACGTCGGATCGGCGAAGGCCGGGTCGCTGGGGTTCAACGCGCAGGCGGCCAACGTCGTCGCCGCCGCCTTCCTCGCGACCGGCCAGGACGCCGCCCAGGTCGTCGAGGGGTCAAACGCGATCACCACCGCCGACGTCCGCGACGGCGACCTCTACGCCAGCGTGACGCTGGCCTCCCTGGAGGTCGGCACCGTCGGCGGCGGGACCGGACTACCCACGCAGGCGGCGGCGCTCGACGCGCTCGGCGTCCGGG
>PXRR01000027.1:2016-8543 GCA_003021975.1 Halobacteriales archaeon QS_5_70_17
CACGGCGAAGGCGATCCCGTAGAGAGCGATCCCGACCGTCGAGAGGTCCGCGCCCCCGCCGGCGCCGAGCGCGTCGGCGACGAACAGCGCCGCCCCGAGTACCAGCAAGCCCCCCTGCGCGAGAGTCGCGGTCGCGTCGATCCCGTCCATCGTCTCCCCCTGCGGCGTCCCCCCGTATGTAGGAATCGGCCGACTGCCGGCGACCGCTACGCGGTCGACCCCTCGGGTTCGGGCAGGAACTTCCGGGCGAGGACGGCCGCCACGATCAGTCCTCCGCCGGCGAGGACAGCGGGGGTCCCGAGGTCGATCACCTGTGCGGCGAAGAGGAGACAGAGCCCCAGCGCTGCCGTCCCCTGGAGCCCGGTCTGGACGTACTTGCCGACCGCCAGCGACCCCAGCGTTGCGACGACGAACCCGGCCGCGAGCGCCCCGGTCCCCAGCGCGACCAGCGAGACGCCCCCGACGGCGAGGCCGAGGAGGCTGCCGGCGACCACGAGGACGATACCGACGAGCGCGCCCGCGCCCTGCGCTACCGTCGTCGCCCGTTCGATGTCCATCGCCCGGGCGTTCGCGGCGCCGTCGCTTCAGCGTATCGACCTCCGACGCGGCCGTCGCTCGGACCCCGCTCGGACGTCGGACCCTTAGACCAGCGGTTCGAGGTCCTCGATGCGCTCGCCCGGCGCGACCGTCCGGTCGTCGGCGTCGTAGTCGACGACGCCGGCGGCGGCGAGTTTCGGGAGGTCGCGGTGACGGAGCGTCAGCAGGGTCCGGTCGCTGGCCTCCCGCTCGGCTCCGCCCGCGCGTTCCCTGACAGTCGCGTCGGCCAGCGCGCGCAGGTCCCACTCGCGGGACCCTTCCAGCAGGAGGCCGACGACGATCCGGCGCTGCTCCTCCCTCGCGAGGTCGAACGCCGCGTCTTTCGAGAGATCGCTCGGACGGTAGCGGTCCATCAGACGAACCAGTCGATCCCCGAACTAATATAATTTGTTGTGAATGTAAATCTATTATTAATAAGCTGCTCTTCACAATAGGGTTATGTTCATTGGATGAATCGATAGGGGAAAGCATGTCAACGGGTGGTGACAGCGGGACTCCCTGGGGTCGTTCAGCGACAGCTACGCGATCGACACCGCGCAACGCTCAGCGAGGCGGTCGCCGAGACCGTCGCCAACGTGGTCGGCTGCGACCCGCTGGACCTTCCGGAGCCGCTCTACGCGGCCGTCGACCCGGACGTGCTGGACCGGCTGTTCTCCGGGTGCGAGGGCGCGCTGTCGCTCTCGTTCGTCTACTGCGAGTACCGCGTCACCGTCCGATCCGAGGAAGCGACCGTGACTGATCCGTGACCGGTCCAGAAGCACTGGAGCGAACAGGGAGCGGCGTCCGAACGCCACTTCCCCGCCTCGACGACAACTGCCAGTCGGCCGCCGTGTAGCCGTTCCTCACCCCGGCGACGAACCGCGGACGACCCCCGACTCGGACCGCCGCTTCGACCCGCGTCACAGCAGCCGGTACCGGCCGTCGGTCTCGGTCACCTCGCCGCGCCGCCGGAGCTTCTCTATGACCTCGCGGACGTAGTCAGCGGGGACGCCGGACTCGCCGGCCCGCTCGATCACCTCCGCCTCCGTCGGTCGATCGAGGTCGCGCAGCGCCGCGAGGACCGTCTCGCGGCGCCCGGTCGTCCCGCCGGCGCCGCTCTCGGCGCGCTCGCCGGCCGCCGAAGTCGCGTCATCGCTCCGATCGGCCAGCAGGCGCGCTCGCGCCTCCCGGGCGGCGTCGAGGTCCTCGCTCCGGTAGAACGCCCGGAGCTTCTCGAACGACGACCGCCGCCCGCACCGCGGGCAGCGAGTGGTCTCCGGACGCCCGTCGACGATCTTCAGCGTCCCGCAGTCGGGGCAACCGACGACCGTGTACATGCTCGAGCTACCGGCCGGCGCACCGTGAATCCACCGAAGGCTTAGGACGCCGCCGTCCGAGCGGCCGGTATGGAGACGTTCCACCGGTCCGAGCGCGAGGTCGTCGAGGTCGTCGACGGCGTCTACCTCGCCGAACTGGTCACCGCCGAGTCGATGAGCGTCCAGTACTTCCGGTTCGAACCGGGCGCTCGGGTGCCCGAGCACAGCCACCACCACGAGCAGACGGGCTACGTCACCGACGGCGTACTCACCTTCCTCGTCGACGGCGAAGAACTCCGCGTCGGTCCCTACGACGCCTACGCCATCCCGGGCGACGAAGCCCACGCGGCGGAGAACCGCACGGACGGCCTCGTGGAGGGGATCGACGTCTTCTCCCCGCCGCGACCGCTCTCGGACGCGCCGATCTGATCGGACTGTGACCGTCGGTCGCCGGACGCTGCTCGTGGCCGCCTTGCTCGTCGCCGCTCCGATCGCCGGCTGTAATACCGCGCCCGCCGACGGCGAGGCGACCGCGCCGACCGTGACGCCCGCGCCAGTCCCGACCGACGACGCCGGGCGCGCCGTCGCCTCCGGGTCCGACCCCGGCGGCGGGAGCGCCCTCCCGGCGGTCGGCGGGGAGGGACCCGTTAGCGCCGCTGACATCGCCGGGACGCACCGCGAGGCGCTCCTGGCGACGTCGTTCACCCGGACCGTCACCGAGACCATCCGCGGACCGAACGGAACCGTCCGGCGGACCGAGCGGACCGTCCGGGTCGAGCCCGACCCGCTGACCTACTACTACGCCCGCAACCAGACCGTCGAGGAGGGCTACCCGGTGCGGGCTTTCGCGCCCCGGTTCGAGCTGTGGAGCAACGAGAGCCACGCCATCAGCCGCACCGTCCGGGACGGATCGGTCAGCTACCGGATCGACAGCGCCAGCGCCTACGGGGAGGCGGTCACCGAAATCACGGGCAACGAGGCGCTGCTGGCGCTGCTCGGCGTCTTCGAGTTCCGCGTCGAGCGGGCCGGCGGGGGCTACCACCTCCGATCGACTGCGCTCGTCGACCGGGAGCGCCTCCCGACCCCGACGCTGACCGAGAACGCCACTAACGCGACGATGACTGCCTGGGTCTCCGAGCGGGGGATCGTCCGATCGTACCGAGTCGCCTACGACGTGCGCCGGGACGGTCGGCGGCTCCGCGTGATCGAGCGCGCCGAGGTCAGTGCGGTCGGCGAGACGAGCGTCGAGCGACCTCCGTGGTACGGGGCAGCCGTCGAGAACGCCAGTCGAAGCAGCGAACGGCGTTGAGAAGAGGCGGGGAAGAGCGAACCGGGCGTCTACGCGTTCGAGCGGATGCGGTCGGCCACCTCCTCGGCGAACTCGCTGGTGGCGAGTTTCTCGCCGCCCTCGATCTGGCGCTCGATGTCGTAGGTGACCTTCTTCGAGGAGATGGTGGCCTCGAGGGCGTCCTTGACGAGGGCGGCGGCGTCGTCCCAGCCCACGTACTCGAGCATGATGCGCCCTGAGAGGATCAGCGCGCTCGGGTTGACCTTGTCCTGGCCGGCGTACTTCGGTGCGGAGCCGTGGACGGGTTCGGCGAGGATGCGGCCGTCGCCGATGTTCGCGCCCGGCGCGATGCCCAGTCCGCCGATCTGGGCGCCGGCGGCGTCAGAGAGGTAGTCGCCGTTGAGGTTCGGCATCGCGAGCACGTCGTACTGCTCGGTGCGGGTCAGCAACTGCTGGAGCATGTTGTCCGCGATGCGGTCGTTGACGACGACGGCCCCCTCGGGGGCCTCGCCGTCGCGCTCCTCCCAGAGGGTGTCCTCGGTGATGACCGCCTCGCCGTACTCCTCCTCGGCGACCTCGTAGCCCCAGTCGCGGAACGCGCCCTCGGTGAACTTCATGATGTTCCCTTTGTGGATCAGCGTCACCGAGTCGCGGTCGTTCTCCAGCGCGTAGTCGATGGCCTTCCGGACGAGGCGCTTGGTGCCGAACTCGGTGATCGGCTTGATCCCGATGCCGACCGAGCCGGGGTGGATCGTGTCGTCGTACCCCATCTCCTCCTCGACGAACTCGCGGACCTGCTGGACCTCGTCGGTGCCGGCCTCCCACTCGATGCCGGCGTAGACGTCCTCGGTGTTCTCCCGGAACGTGACCATGTCCATCTGTTCTGGGTGTTTGACCGGCGAGGGGACGCCGTCGAGGTGGAAGGTCGGCCGCACGTTCGTGTAGAGGTCGAGCTTCTTGCGGAGCGCGACGTTCAGCGAGCGGAACCCGGCCCCCACGGGCGTCGTCAGCGGACCCTTGATCGCGACGTTGAACTCCTTGATCGCCTCGACCGTGTCGTTCGGGAGGTGCTCGTCGTACTTCTCGCGGGCGGACTCGCCGGCGTAGACCCGCATCCAGCTGATCTCACGGCCGGTCGCCTCCGCGGCGGCCTGGAGAACCGTCTGGGCCGCCGGTCCGACGTCCTGCCCGATCCCGTCCCCGTAGATGATCGGGATGATCGGGTTCGACGGAACGTCGAGTTCGTCGGCCTCAGCGTCGAGTACCTCGATCGACTCGCCGTCCGCTGGTACTTCGACTTGCTCGTAAGACATGGTTCGAACTCCTAGCGTCGAAGTAAAAGGTCTGCCGTTATCGGCACGGACCCCGGTACCAGATAGAATGACGCCGATTTGATTTATGTGCAGTGGTTCCATGCCCCACGTATGGGATACGTCGTCAGGATGCCCAAACTCGGGCTGGAGATGGAACGGGGAGAGCTTCTGGAGTGGTACGTCGAGGAAGGGGGCGCAGTCGAGGAGGGAGAGGTCATCGCCGAGATCGAATCCGAGAAGACCACCGCCGAGGTCGAGGCCAGGGAGGCCGGCGTCCTGCGCGCGACCTACCTCTCGGTCGGCGAGAGCGTCGAACCGGGCACGCCCATCGGCGTCGTCGCCGCCTCCGACGAGGACATCTCCGATCTCGAGGCGACGGTCGCCGAGGAACTCGGGGACGGCGAGGAGGCGGAGACCGGAGCCGAGGCCGAACCCGGAACTTCCGGGGGAAGCGGCGCGCCCGACGCCACCGCGGGCGGCGCGGCCGGGTCGGCCGTCCAGCGGACCGACGAGGCCGGGGCCGACGCGGGGAGCGAGGCCTCGAAGGCCACCCCGCGGGCCGAGCGGCGCGCCGATGAACTCGGGGTCTCGCTGACCGGTATCGAGGGGACGGGCTACGAGGGAGCGATCACCGAGGAGGACGTCGAGGCTGCCGCCGAAGGGGAAGCCGCCGGGGAGAGCGGGGGAGAGCCACCGGGGGACGTCCACCCGTCGCTCACCGTTCGGGAGGAGCGGGAGTTCTCCGGGATGCGCAGCGCGATCGCCCGGCGCCTCGGGGAGAGCTACCGCGAGGCGGTCCACGTCACCGAACACCGGACCGTCGACGCGGACGCGCTGTTCGCCGCGCGGGACGCC
This sequence comes from Halobacteriales archaeon QS_5_70_17, assembly GCA_003021975.1. GTDB lineage: Archaea > Halobacteriota > Halobacteria > Halobacteriales > Haloarculaceae > Halomarina. Next base: position 7,365 of record PXRR01000027.1, read on the forward strand.
GCCCGGGACGCGCTCAGTGCCGACGTCTCGGTGACCGACGTGCTGCTGGTCGCGCTGTCGGCAGCCCTGGACGCTCACCCCGAGTTCAACGCCACCTACGAGGACGGCGTCCACCGTATCTACGAGGAGCAGAACGTCTGTCTGGCCGTCGACGTCGAGGCCGGACTCGTCGCGCCTGCGCTGCGAGACGTCGGCGGGAAGTCCATCGACGCGCTGGCCGAGGAGCGCGGCGCGCTCACCGACCGGACGCTCGCCGGCGACTACACGAGCGACGACCTGAGCGGCGGGACGTTCACCGTCACGAACCTCGGCGTGCTCGGCGTCGAGTCGTTCGACCCGGTGATCAATCCCCCGCAGGTCGCCATCCTCGGGGTGGACGCCGTCGACCAGCGGCCGGTCGCCCGCGGTGGCGAGGTCGAGGTCCGCCGGCGACTCCCGCTCGATCTCTCCTTCGACCACCGGGTCGTCGATGGGGCCGACGCCGCGCGGTTCCTCGGGACGCTGGTCGACCGCCTCGAGGACCCCTGGCCGCTGCTCCCGGACGCCGTCGAGCGGCCGTCGTCCGGAGGACGCGCCGGCGCCGGGTCCGATCGCGACCTCGATCTCCCGGTCCGCGACGTCACCGCCGCGGCCGACGGCGCCCTCGGCGGGTCGGTCTCGATCGACGGCGTCGAGTGGCGCTTCGACGTCCACGCCGATCGACATGTTCCTCGGGTCGCTGGCGTCGTGTCTCTCGACGACTGTCCGCATACAGGCCGAGCGCAGCGACGTCGCCCTCGCCGACGTCGACGTCCGCGCGCGGGCCGCCCCGGAGCGGGGCTGGGTCGAGACCGTCACCGTCGACCTGCGACTCGACAGCGACGCCGACGACGCCACCCTCGATCGCGTGGTCGAACTCGGCGAGCGCAACTGCTACGTCCTCGACGCGCTGCGCGAGGATCTGAACTGCGAGGTGACCTGGCGGCGGGCCTAGCGGCCGACGACTCGCCGGCCGCTACTCCCCCCGGCCGACGCCCCCGGCGAACAGCCGATCGCGGCTCGCCGCCGCGAACACCGCCTCGAAGTCGACCAGCCGGGGTCCCTCGTCGCGGACCCGCATCTCGACGCGGCCCTCGCTCACCTCGAGTTCCCGCTCGCCGTCGGCGCTGAGCACCGCGTCCGAGACGTCGAAGGCCATCG
>PXRR01000027.1:8873-15809 GCA_003021975.1 Halobacteriales archaeon QS_5_70_17
CCCGCGGTCGTCCCGTTGATAGCCGTCGGGACGACGTTGTTCGTGCCCGTCGAGACGCTGGCGACCGGCACGTCTCCGATCTCGGCGGCCACGTCCCTGTTGGTACCGTCACCGCCGAGGACGACCACAGCGTCCGCGACGTCCCGGAACCGGGCGGCCGCGGTGCGCGTGTCCGCGCTCGACCCCTCGACGGGCTGATCGAGCAGTCGGGCGTCGACGTCCGCCTCGCTCTCCTCGACGAGCTGGGCGCCGACGTCCCCCTGGTCGGGCATGACCAGCGCCCGGGGGGTCGGGTCGACGCTCGTCAGCCCCCGGAGGACACAGCGGGCGGTCTGGAGCTTCGCGTACCGGTCGCTGACGCTGGCGCCGCCGGTGAGCCGCCGGATGTCCCGGCCCGCCGACGGGTTCACGACGAGACCGACCGTCGCCACGCTAGGCGATCCGGTCGATCGCGTCCTCGATCCCCTCCGCGTCCGGGAGGACCTCCTGCTCTAAGGTCGGGCTGAACGGGATGTGCGTGTCGGGGACGCCGACCCGCTGGATTGGCGCGTCGAGGCTGAAGAACTCGTCTTCGACCATCCGCGCCATCACCTCCGCGTGGACCCCGTAGGACAGCGGGCTCTCGTCGGCGACGACGAGTCGCCCGGTCTTCCCGAGGCTCTCGGCGAGCGTCTCGGTGTCGAGCGGGTACAGCGAGCGGAGGTCGATCACCTCGACGCTCGTCTCGCCGGCGAGGTCCTCGGCGACGTCCAGCGACTCGCCGACGAGCCGCTGGGTGGCGACGACGGTGACGTCATCGCCCTCCCGCTCGACGCCGGCCTCGCCGATGGGGAGCGTGAACTCGTCGTCGGTGGGCACCTCGCCCTCCTGCTCGTAGATCATCTTGTTCTCGAAGAAGAACACCGGATCGTCCGACCGGATGGCGCTCTTCAGTAGGCCTTTGGCGGCCGCGGGCGTCCCCGGCGTGACGGCGATCAGCCCGGGGAAGTGCGCGAACCAGGTGTGGACGGTGCCGGAGTGCTGGCTCGCGGCGCCCATCCCGCCGCCCTCGGTAGTGCGGACGGTGACGGGCATCTCGGTCTTGCCGCCGAACATGTACCGCATCTTTGCCATCTGGTTCGTCACCTGCTCGGAACACACCCCCAGGAAGTCGGAGAACATGATCTCGACGACGGGCCGGGAGCCGGTCGCGGCGGCGCCGATTCCGGCGCCCATGAACCCCGCCTCGCTGATCGGCGTGTCCCGGACGCGCTCGCCGCCGAACTCGTCGTAGAGTCCCTCGGTGACGTCGAGGACGCCACCGTAGTGGCCGACGTCCTCGCCCATGAGGAAGACGCTCTCGTCGCTGGTCATCTCCTCGCGGAGCGCCTGCCGGATCGCCTCCCTGACGGTCATCGTTTCGGTGTCGGACCCGAAACCGGTGCCCGCGTCGGTCTCTGTGCTCATCGCCGCTCACCTCCGTCGGCCCGCGTGCGGTCGGCGAACGACTCGATTTCCGGAATGTTCATGCGGAACATGTCCTCGTAGGCTTCCTCGGGGTCGGGCGCCGGCGTCTCCTTGGCGAACTCGACGGCTTCCTCGATTTCGCGCTCCGTCTCCTCGCGCAGTTCCTCGAACTCGTCTTCGGTGACTTCGCCGCGGTCGATGAGCCGATCGGCAAACGTCTCGATCGGGTCGCGCTCGCGCCAGGCGTCGACCTCCTCGTCGTCGCGGTACGGCTGGGGGTCGCCCTCGAAGTGCCCTCGGTAGCGGTAGGTCTCGGCCTCGATGAACGTCGGGCCGTCGCCGTCGAGGGATCCCGTCGACGGTGAACCCGGGGATATCGTAGGCCTCGGCGGTCTCCGAGAGCGCCCCGACGTTGTGCTGCTCGTCGACCGGCGTCGCCTCGCCGAAGTGGTTGTTCTCGACGAGGAAGACCGCCGGCAGATCCCAGGTCGCGGCCAGGTTGATCGACTCGTGGACCTGTCCCTGCGCGACCGCACCGTCGCCGAAGAACGCCAGCGCGATTCGGTCTTCGTCCTCGCGCTGGGCGGTCAGCGCGGCGCCGGTCGCCAGCGGCGGCCCGGCGCCGACGATGCCGTTGGCGCCGAGCATCCCGGCGTCGACGTCCGCGATGTGCATCGACCCGCCCTTGCCGTTGCAGTAGCCGTCGCGCTTGCCAAACAGTTCGGCCATCATGTACTCCGGGTCCAGCCCCTTCGCGATGCAGTGGCCGTGACCGCGATGCGTGCTCGTGATGTAGTCGTCCTCGTCCAGCGCCGAGCAGGCGCCGACGCCGACCGCCTCCTCGCCGATGTAGAGGTGGACGAACCCCGGGATTTCTCCGTCGGCGAACGCGTCGGCCGCGGTGCTGTCGAACGCCCGGATCAATAGCATTCGGCGCAACGCCTCGCGTCGCCCCTCCTCGGTCGAAATGTCAATTGATACCATGCGTCGTGAGTGTGTTTGTCTACCGGAGAATATACTTTATTAACGGTTTTCGAATATTGATGTGGTGAAATTAACGAGATCGCGACGTTAGCCTCGGGCGGCGGGGGCCGGCAGCGCCGGCTCCTGACTCCGTCGGACCGTGACCGTTTAGCGACGCCGACCGGGAGGTGGGGTATGCACGTCATCGCACACGGGGGCGCGGGCGGTCCGATCGACGATCCGGAGGCCCGGCGGGACGCACTGGAGGCGGCGGTCGAGACCGGCGAGGCGGCGGCGACGCCCCTCGACGCCGCCGTCGCGACGGTCGGGGAACTGGAGTCCTCGCCGCGGTTCAACGCCGGCGTCGGCGGGTCCGTCCAGTCTGACGGGATCGTCCGCACCGACGCCGGCCTGATGACCGACGACCGGCGGGTCGGCGCGGCCTGCGCCATGCCCGGCGTCGAGGACGCCTGCGAGGTCGCCCGGGTCGTCCTCGAGGAGACCCCTCACGTCCTGCTCTCGGGGATCCACGCCGTCGACCTCGCGGCCGCCTACGGGATCGACGTCGACCGCGACCTTCTGACCGAGCACACCCGCGACCGGTGGGCCGGTGAGGACCCGCCGGCCTCGGACGACCTCCGGGCGCAACTGTCCTGGCTCCGCGGAACGTTCGGACGCGAGGAGGATCCGGCAGCAGACCCCGGGAGCGCGGCGAGCGATCCCAACGACTACGACACCGTCGGTGCGGTCGCCGCCGACGGGGCGACGATCGCCGCCTGCACCTCGACCGGCGGGCGCTGGCGGGCGCTGGCCGGCCGAGTGGGCGACGTCCCGCAGGTCGGGTCGGGATTTTTCTGTACCCCTGCCGGCGGCGCCAGCGCGACCGGCGCGGGCGAGGACATCGTCCGAGTGACGCTCGCCCGGCGCGCGGTCGATCACCTCGAACTCGGCCGCGATCCGGAGACGGCAGCCGAACTCGCCGTCGAGGAGTTCGAGGAGATCACCGGCAGTGAGGCCGGCGTGATCGTCATGGACGCCGAGGGCGAGGCCGGTAGCGCGTTCAACTCGGCGGCGATGCAGACCGCGACGGCGGGCGACCGGGACTGACGTCACGGCGGGAGCGTCGCCGAGACTGCGTCGGCGACCGCGGCGCCGTGATCCTCGCGGGCCGCGATCGCCTGTTCGACCTGGATCCCCGTCTCCGCGACCCAGTTGACGACGTTTCCGAGGTCGTCGCCCCGGTAGCCGGGATCCTCGGCGAGGCTAACCGAGACGGGAACTACCCCGTCGATGGCGTCTCGGACACGTTCGCGAATCGCCTCCGGCGCTCCCCCGCCGACGGCGACCTCGTCGGCGGCCGATCCGTGGAACGCGACCGCGAACCGCCGCGTCGCGTCCGCGACGCGCCCGAGGCCGGGAAACGAGTCCGGGTGGACGTCGGTCGAGGCGACGTGCCAGCGGTCGAACGCGCCTCCGCCGGGCCAGTCCCTCCGGCAGATCCACGCCCCCGCGTCGGTCGATTCGGCCAGCCGTGCCGCCTGGTCGTCGGTCCGCGGTTCGACGTTCCCGCCGTGGGGAGCGCACGCCAGGAGGTCCCCGTCCCCCTCGCGGACCGATTCCTCGAACGTGCCCGCGTACGGCGCGTCGGCGGGCGTCTCGACGCTCGCCTCGACGGCGACCCGGGCGCCGGCGTCGAGTCGAAGGCGTTCCCGGCCCGCCTCGGTCACGACCAGCGCGCTCCCCGTCCTCGGGGCGACCGACGCGGACCTGCCGTCCTTTCGTTGCCCCCATCTCCTCGCCGAGGTCCCGCGGGAGGAGGCAGTACTCGCCGTCGCTCGCGGTCGCGGTGACCGTCATCGTCGCCCGGGGCGGCCCCGGGTCCAGGCCGAGACAGCCCCCGCCGGCGACCGCTCCCAGCGCTCCCAGTGTACCCATCGCTTCCCGGCGGCTGATCCCCATGTCGGTCACGGCGGCGTCGAGGGCCGAAGTTCCCCCGGTTCCGGTGGCGGTTCGGTGGCCCGATCCCAACACAACGCATATCCCCGGTTCGGTCCGACTGGCTGTATGAGCAGCGTGGACCTCACCGAGGAGCAGTACGAGAAACACCGCGAGGCCGGCGAGATCCTCGCGGAGGTGCGCGACGAGGCGGCCGACCGCGTCGACGTGGGCGTCGCCCACCTCGAGGTCGCCGAGTGGGCCGAGGAGCGCATCCGCGAACTCGGCGGCGAGCCCGCGTTCCCGGTCAACATCAGCGTCGACCACGAGGCGGCCCACGCGACGCCCGGGGTCGACGACGACGCCACGTTCGGGGAGGAGATGATCAACCTCGACATCGGAGTCCACGTCGACGGCTGGCTGGCCGACACCGCGATCACGGTCGACCTTTCGGGCCACGACGAACTCGCCGAGGCCAGCGTGGAGGCTCTCGAGGCGGCGATCGACGTCGTCGAGGCGGGGGTCCACACGGGCGAGATCGGCGCCGAGATCGAGTCGGTGATCGACGGCTACGGCTTCAACCCCGTCGTCAACCTCACCGGCCACGGGCTGGGCCACTGGGAGCAACACACCGAGCCGAACATCCCCAACCGCGGAGTCGACACCGGGACGGAACTCGAGGTCGGCGATGTCGTCGCCATCGAACCGTTCGCCACCGACGGTACCGGGAAGGTGAGCGAGGGCGCCAGCGAGGAGATCTTCGCGCTCGAGCACGAGCGGTCGGTGCGCAACCGGCAGGCCCGACAGGCCCTCGAACAGATCACAGAGGAGTTCCGCACCCTCCCGTTCGCGACTCGCTGGCTCGACGTCGACCGCGCCGAGATGACGCTCCGACGACTGAAACAGCAGGGGGTCGTCCACGGCTACCCCGTCCTCCAGGAGGAGGAGGGACGGCTGGTCAGCCAGAAGGAACACACGGTCATCGTCACCGAGGACGGCTGCGAGGTCACGACGCGACCCCGCTGACTGCTCGGGCCCGCCGGCGTCCGGGGATCAGAACCCCGCTGTCAACTGGGCTCAGTGACGCGCCGGCGCAGGGGCGGTACAGATCTCGCTCGCGTTCCGCGCAGAAGGGGGCTCCGCCGCGGACCAGTCCGGAGTCGCCGTTCTGCGGTCGGGGCTCCGCCGCTTCGGCGTCCTGTCGGCGTCCCGGGTGGCGAGTCCGCCGCCCGCTGTCAGGCGTTGTTCATCCGCTGGGCGGTCTCGTGGCCGCAGACCGTGCACGTGCAGACCCGGTACGGCTCGCGGGAGAACTCCGCGTTCTCTTCTTTCGTGCTCTCGGTCCGGATCTGCAGAGACACCGAGTGTGCGGTCTCGCGACTGCAGTCGGGGCAGTGCTCGTGGGCGTCTCCGGTCCGATTCTGTAGCGCTCCCATCGCCCCCGGCTACCGCCCTCTGGGGTATAAAAACCGTATTCTGTTGGAGGCCGTTCAGGGGAAAAATCGGGATACTGGAGTCGATTTCGCCGGCTATTCCGTCAGGTGCCACGAAACCGTTTACAACTGTTTCTCCGTCGGTTTCGGCCGGAACGCCGACGTTCCGGCCGAGGAGTTTAAGTAGTATCTTCCGGTCGCCCGGAGCCGACGGATGGACAGCCTTACCGCGGTGCCGCCCCCGGGCGGAGTATGGACCAGCTGTTCGCCCCGTGGCGCATTGAGTGGGTCGAGCGTGACGGCGACGGCGACGACGGGGGGTGTCCGTTCTGTGCCCTGCCCGAGCGCGGCGACGACCGCGAGGTCCGGATCGTCGCCCGAAGCGAGCGCGCGTTCGTCCTGCTGAACAACTACCCGTACAATCCGGGCCACGCCATGGTGATCCCCTACGCCCACGAGGGCGACTACCGGGCGCTCGACGAGGCGGTCCTGTTGGATCACGCCCGCCTGAAACAGCGCACATTCGACGCGCTGGAGACCGCGCTTGAGCCCGACGCGTTCAACGCCGGCCTGAACCTCGGCGGTCCGGCGGGCGGATCGATCGAGGACCACCTCCACACGCACGTCGTTCCGCGGTGGTCCGGCGACACCAACTTCATGCCAGTGATCGGCGACACGAAGGTGATCGTCGAGGCGATCGAGGACACCTACGACCGGATTCGCGAGGCGTTCGCGGCTCAACCGGGGGCGGCGCGCGCCGACGGGGGGGCGGTCGCCCTCTCGTTCGAGTAAACCTGGCTTTCGACGGTTCTAACCCACGAGTTCGAGGAGTACAGCCGAAGCGTCTTTGGTCGGCTGCGGTCTAACCCAGCCATGGACCGCGTCACCGCGCTGCGCCGGGTCGGGCTGGTGGTGCTCGGCGCGAACGTCGCGCTCGCGGCGGCGAAGGGCGCGGTCTACCTCTCGACGGGCAGCGTCGCCGTCGGCAGCGAGGCCGTCAACAGCCTCTCGGACGGCGTCTACAGCCTCGTCGTCGTCGCCGGGCTCTACCTGACCACCCAGCCCCCGGACTTCGAACACCCCCACGGCCACGAGCGCATCGAGCCGTTCGTCGCGCTGTTCGTCGCCGTCGGCGTGACCGCGGCGGGGGCCGCGGTGC
>PXRR01000027.1:15819-26720 GCA_003021975.1 Halobacteriales archaeon QS_5_70_17
CCTCCTCTATCGGTACTGCGACCGGATGGCCGACGCGCACAACTCCCCCGCGCTCCGGGCGGCGGCGGTCGACAACCGGGCGGACATCCTCACCGCCGGCGCAGCGCTGGCGGGGGTTCTCGGAGCGGCGCTGGGCTATCCGATCCTCGACCCGGTCGCCGGCGGGGTCGTCGCGGTCGGCATCCTCTACACCGGCGTCGATATCGCGCGCGACAACGTCGGCTACCTCGTCGGGCGGGCGCCCCCGGCCGAACTCCGCGAGGAGATCGTCCGGCGGGCGCGCTCTCACCCCGCGGTCGAGGGCGTCCACGACGTCGTCGCCCACCACGTCGGCCCGGAGGTCGACGTCAGCCTCCACATCGAGATCGAGGGCGCCAGGACCGTCCGCGAGGCCCACGCCATCGAGACTGCCATCGTCCGGGCGATCGAGTCGATCCCGGAGGTCGACGACGCGTTCGTCCACGTCGACCCGCGGGAACTCGGCGAGTGGAGGAGCGACCCCGACGGCGACCGGGACGATCCCGCGACCCCCGGACCGGATCACGACGTCGACCCGCGCTCGGACGGCGACGGCTGATCCCCGCCGCCGATCGGTCCGCCCTCGTCCGGTATCGCAACTGATTTTCCGGGGGTAGACCAAGGTCCGCAGTGAACTGGGCGTACCGGTACACGGTCCTCGCGCTGTGTACGCTCGCGTTCTTCGCGACGATGGTCGCGCGGCTGTCGATCAGCCCAGTCGTCCCGGATATCGTCGCCGCCTTCTCGGTGAGCAACGGCGCCGTCGGCCTCGCGTTGTCGGGGATGTGGGCCGCCTACGCCCTCGCGCAGTTCCCCAGCGGCGTCCTCGGCGACCGGTTCGGCGAGCGACGGGTCATCCTGACCGCCGTCGGCGGCACCGTCGGGACGAGCGTGCTTCTGGCGGGCGCGCCCACCTTCGCGCTGTTCGTCGTCGGCACCGTGGTACTGGGCGCCGTCGCCGGCCTCCACTACAGCGTCGCCACGTCACTGCTCGCCCGGCAGTTCGACGCGGTGGGCCGGGCGATCGGCGTCCACGTCGCGGGCGGGCCGCTCGCGGGCCTGCTCGCGCCGGTCGCGGCCGCGGCCGTCGCCGCCCGCTACGGGTGGCGTCCGGCGGTCGCGATGGGTGCCGCGGTGGCGCTCCCGACCGCCCTGCTCGTCGGCCGGTACGTCGACAGGACGGCGCCCCAGCAGCCCGACCGACGGATGCGCGACCGGTTCGAGCTCGGTCCCCTGGCCGAGCTCCTCTCGCGGCCCTCGATCGCGTACACGACCGCGCTGTCGGTACTCGGGGCGTTCACCTGGCAGGCGACCGCCTCGTTCCTCCCGGCGTTCCTCGAACAGGGCCGCGGGCTCGACCGGACGACCGCGGGCCTGCTGTTCTCGGCGTACTTCGTCGTCCACGGCGCGACCCAGCCCGCGATGGGATCGCTGTCGGATCGCTACTCGCGGGACCTCGCGGTCGGGCTGGCGATGGGGCTGGGCGTCGTCGGCTACGGCCTGCTGGTCGTCGGCGACCGGATCGAGGTGCTGGCCGCCGCCGTCGTCCTCGCCGGAATCGCGATGAGCTGGGGCGCGCCGCTGCAGTCGCGGTTCATGGACCTGCTCTCAGGGGCCGAGCGGGGCGCCGGCTTCGGCCTCGTCCGCACCGTCTACATGACCGTCGGGGCGACCGGCAGCGTCGCCATCGGCGCGACCGCCGACCTGCTGGGGTGGACGGCCGCGTTCGGACTGCTGGTCGTGACGATGTCCGTCGGGCTGGTCGCTGTTGGGGCCGGGAGCCTTCTCGCCGACGTGTAGCCGCCGAGCCGCGGCCGCTACACCGGTTCGCCGAAGCAGTAGACTCGTTCGGCGTCCGTGACTTCCACCTCGAGGACGTCGCCGAGGTCGGCGCCCCGCTCGTCGGCGTCGGTGACGATCACCTGCCGGTAGGCCTCGTCGTAGCACTTCAGGGAATCGCCAGTGCCCTCCTCGACGGCCAGCACCTCGTGGCGCTCTCCGACCATCGACTCGTGGGCCGCGCCCACGACGTCCATCTTCAGGTCGACCATCTCCGAGGAGCGCTCCTTCTTGATCGTCCCCCCGAGGCCCTTCATGTCGGCGGCGTCGGTGCCCGGTCGCTTCGAGAAGCGGGTCACGTTGATCTTCTCGGGGCGGGTTTCCCGGAGTAGGGCGAGGCTCTGCTCGTGGTCGGCCTCGCTCTCGGTGGGGAACCCGACGATGAAGTCGGTCGAGAGCGTCCAGTGATCGAGGTGAGCGTCGAAGGTCTCGACGACCTCGACGAACTCCCGGACCTGGTGTTGCCGACGCATGTCACCGAGCACGTCGTCGCTACCCGACTGTACCGGGACGTGCAGGAAGTTGTACAGCTCCTCGTTGTCACGGAAGACCGCCGCGAGCTCCTCGCGGATACCGTGGACTCCCTTCGGGTTGGCCATCCCCACGCGGACCCGGAACTCGCCGTCGATGTCGCAGATCCGGTCGAGCAGTTCGTGGAGCTTCCGCTCGCCGTCGTCCCAGCCGTAGACGCCGGTGTCCTGGCCGGTGATCCGCAGTTCCTTCGCGCCGGCGTGGACGAGCGCGCGGGCCTTCTGGACGTTCTCCTCGACCGGCGGGGAGTCGATCTTGCCCGTCGCCCGCTTGGTGATGCAGTACGAGCAGTCGCTCATGCACCCCCGCGCGATGGGGAGGATGCCGACGACGCCGTCGAGTACCGGCTCCGCGTCGGGCGTCGCGGTCGGGCACTCCCCGTTCCGGACGGCCCCGGGGACGTCGTCCCAGTGGAGCACCTGCGCGTCGACGTCGGCCTCGCGGAACTGCCCGCCCTGGGCCAGCGCCATGCAGCCCGTGACGATGAGGTCGGCGGTCTGCTCCTGGAGCTCCTGAGCGCGCCGGAGCATGTTGCGCTCGGTCTTCTCGACGACGGTGCAGGTGTTGAGGATGGCCACGTCGGCCTCCTCCGGTCCGTCCGCGGGGTGGTGGCCGCCGTCGCGCAGCGCGCGCTCGATTCGGCGGCTCTCACCCCGGTTGGACGTACAGCCGTAGGTCTCGATGTGGTAGGAGGCCATCTCGTCGGCGAGTCGGTGAGCCGCGGCCAAAAGCGCGACGGATCGCGGTTTCCCGGAGGTGGGGGACTGGCGGACACCGACGCCCGCACCTCGACGCTCAGTCACCCTGGGGGAGAGGATCTGTAGTGAGGATATTCGAGCGATAGGCGTGTTCGCCGGGATGGAGTGCGATCCCTCGAACCGTTCGACAGAGAGCGAGTACGTATCACCGGTCACCATTACCAGAGACGCGTCAGAAACGGGGTGGCCGATAGACCGCGCGAACAGGTCGCGGGATTCAGCCCGGTCCGGCGGGAGAGACAGACGACGAACGGCGGTCGAAAGGACATAATTGGCGGAGACGACGACGGCAGATATGAGCGGCGAGAACGAGAAGACGCTGAACGGGGCGTTGTACGATCCCCACGGTCCGGAACTCGTCGCCGAACGCGAACGCGCCCGAGACCTCACGAGACGCCACAATCGGACGCCGGTACACGCGGAGACCGACCGGTGGAAGCCGTTAGGAGAACTCCTCGCGTCGCTCGGTGACGAGTGCGTCGTCGAGCCGCCGTTTCGGTGCGATTACGGGTACCATCCACGTCGGTGGGGGTTCCTTCGCGAACCTCGATCGCGTCATCCTGGACGTCTGTCGGGTGGATACCGGCCGGAACTGCCGGATCGCACCGGGCGTCGATATTTATACCGGGACCCACCCGCTCGACGCGAGCGGGCGGTCGAAGGGCCGGAGTACGGCGAACCGGTGGCAGTCGGTGACGACGTCTGGATCGGCGGGCGAGCGGTACTCAACCCCGGGTGACGGTCGGCGACAACTCCGTCCTCGCCTCGTGAGCCGTCGTTACGGAGAACGTTCCGGAAAACGTCGCCGTTCGGGGGAACCCTGCGACAGTCGTCAGAGAGCTAGAGTGACGGAAACACTTCCCCGAGAGCTATAGCCCTCCTAACGGTCGTTTCCCCACTGGGGGCGGAAACGGACGAGACCCGTTTGCTGAATACGTCCTGTATCCGACAAGGAGTTCGTGAGAGAACCCCGGGAGTCGGTCGCCAGCCGTCGAATCCAGTGCGTATCGGTCACGGAGCTCTCTTCGCGGGAAACGTGGGCTCTTGGTACGACTGCGGCGTGGATTTTCCCGTCGTCTAGCGACCGGATTCCGGTGCTGTTCGAACTCGTCTCGGTCCCAACGTATTACCTCTGGAACGAGTGGAGCGAGGACTTCCAGGCCATCTGGAACTCGAACACGGCGGAGGGGGAGCCTCCACCCGCTCCGTCCCCGTTCGGGCCGGACGCCCCGGGAGCCCCGCACCCCGACGTCCTCGAGTCGGTCGAGGGCAAGGAGTGCGTCGAACATGGATGCGGTGGGGGAAGGGGAGCGTCGGGACGGCGGAGTTAGGCGCGGAGACCGTCGTCGGCGTCGATTTCTCCGGCGAACAACTGCGGCACGCACGACGGTTGCGGGATCTCTACGGCGTCGACGCGCAGTTCGTCAGGGGCGACGTGACGGACCTGCCGTTCGTCGATGAGAGGTTCGACCTCGCGTTCTCCGAGTAAGTGTTCCAGATGGTCGAACGGCTCGACCGGGCACTGCTCGAAGCCCGTCGCGTCCTGTGGGAGGGCGGCGTGTTCGTCCTCAGCGTTCCCCACCCCCTCTCGGAGAACCTCGACGCCGACAGCGGGAGGGTCGAGGGGTGCTATTTCGACGCCGCTCCCCGGGAGATCGCGATCGACGAGCAGTACGAATCGACGTCGACCGGCTTCGATCGGACGGTTGCTGATCTCCACAATGCCCTCGTCGACGCCGGGGTCGACGTCCGACGACTCGTCGAACACCAGCGCCACGAGGTCGAGACCCGCGATCCGGCGGAAAGCGATCTCCCGGAGATACTGTGGGACGTCCCGCAGAGTGTTCGATTCTGGGCTGTCGCCCGGTAGACGAAGACCCCGACTGGGACGAACCCCGTCCGCCGAATCATCCTCTGTGTGCAGCACGATAACCGGAAGCCGCCTCGCATCTCACCTAACGGGCGGTCCGGTCCGCTCCGGTCGAACTGTTCGATCGCGAGGCGCTCGCCGGCTCACTCCCCGGGGTAGCCCTCAACGATGGCGACTCCCGAGGACGCGCCGATGCGCTCGGCGCCGGCCTCGAACATCGCCATCGCCTCCTCGTAACTGCCGACGCCCCCGCTCGCTTTCACCGGGAGATACTCGCTCATCAGTTCGACGTCCGGGACCGTCGCGCCTCCCTCGGCGAACCCCGTCGAGGTCTTGACCATGGCGGCGTCGGCGTCGGCGGCCGCCCGGCAGGCCGCGCGCTTCTCGTCGTCGGTCAGCAGCGCCGTCTCGATGATCGCCTTCACGGGGCAGGGCGTGGCGGCGACGACTTCCGCCAGGTCGCGCTCGACGCGGTCGGGCGCGCCGGCCTTCAGGCGGCCGACGTTGATCACGACGTCCAGTTCGTCGGCGCCGTCCCCCCAGGCGCGCTCGGCCTCCGCGCGCTTGACGGCGGTGGCGTGGTGCCCATGGGGGAACCCGACGACCGTCGCCACGGTCGCGTCGGTCCCCACGCCGGCGACGTAACACGGCGGGATGCAGACGTTCGTCCCGTACTCCTCGGCCTCGCCGACCACCCGATGGACGTCGGCGGGGGTAGTCGTCGGCCCGAGGACGGTGTGGTCGATGCGCGCCGCGAAGTCGCTCCGGTCGAGGTCGAGACCCATACTCCGACTGGGCGGGCGCCGGGGAAAAGAGCAAACGCTTTCCTTTCTCCCCGGTCAGACCCGGAACATGCACGCGTCCGTCGGCCGGATCGGGATGGAGACGCCGGGCGGCCTCGTCCCGGGGCGGGGGATCCAGATCCTGCCGGAGGGGTTCGCCCTGCCGCCGCTGCAGTACCTCCTCGCGGTCCTCGTGATCGTCGGGATCGCGGCGCTGGCCCTGGGGATCACCCGCCCGGCCGTGACCGGCGTGACCGTGGTCGCGTTCGCGCCGTGGATGGTCGCCGGCGCCGGCCTCTACGCGCTCTACCAGGTCGGCGCCATCGTCGACCCGCTGGCGCCGCTTTTCAGTTCGCCGACGGTCTACCTGACGACGTTCGCTGCCATGGGGTTGGTCTGGTCCGCCGCCGCGACGCTCGGCCGGGGGTCGCGGTTCGCGACCGTCATCCTGCTGATCGGGGGACTCGGACTGATGAGCGCCGTCCTCGGGCTGGCGCTGGTCGTCGGACTCTCGGACCCGCCGCTTCGCATCCTCTGGCCGGGGATCGGGGTCGTCGTCGCCGCACTCTGCACGGCCGCGGTCTGGATCGCGCTCGACCAGGTCGCCCCGGCGGCGACGGCCGCCACCGGCGTCGCCGGCCAGTTGACGGTGTTCGGTCACGCCCTCGACGGCGTCTCGACGGCCGTCGGCGTCGACGTCCTCGGGTTCGGCGAGCAGACGCCCCTCTCGCGGCTGATCATCGACGCCGGCGCCGCGCTGCCGACCGAACCGTACCTCGGGAGCGCGTGGCTGTTCGTCCTCGTGAAACTGGCGCTGGCCGGTGCGGTCGTCGCCCTGCTGGCAGACTACGTCGAGACGGACCCGACCGAGGGCTACCTCGTGCTCGCCGGCGTCGCCGCCGTCGGCCTCGGCCCCGGGGCGCACAACGTCGTCCTGTTCGCCATCGCACCGGCCGCCGATACGGCGGCGACGGTCGTCCCGGCCGGCTTTCTAGCCCCCGGGGTCATTCCGTGACCGCGCTCCCGCCTCTGGGGGTCGTCGGCGCGACTCCCCTGCCCGCTCACGCCGGCCACGCGACCCCGCCCCCGCCGCTCGACCGGGTCGCGATCGCCACGTTCGCCGGCTTCTTCGCGGCGCTGGTGACGGACGTCCCGATGGACCGCCTCGACGAGGGCCGGACGCCGACCGCCGTCGCCGCCTCGGTGCTGTACGCCAAGCCGTCGGCCGATCTCCGTGAGAGCGAGGCGCGGTCCGTCCACTACACCGCTGGCGTCCTTGCCGGCGCGCTGTTCGCGCTGCTGGCGGCGGCCGCCGAGACCGTCGCGCCGCCGGTCGCCGTCCTCCCGGGGGGACTGCCGCTGCTCTCGCATCTCCTCGCGGGGGCCGCCGTGCTCGCGTTCCTCTACGCGTTCTTCGGACACGTCGTCCTCCCCCGGTTCGGACGGGAGAAGGCCGGCGTCGCCGACCGCGTGCGGCGCCACTGGGCGGTCTCGGCGACCGTGTACGTCCTCGCGCTGCTCGCCGGCGTCCCGGCGGCGACCGTCCTGCTGTACTGACCGCGCCGACGGTCGTTCGGAGCGGCCGGATCGGAGTTCGGCCCGCCGGGGAGCGCGGATGGACCGGCCGGCCGAGGCCGGCCGAACGCCGATACCGCCCCGCGGACTACCGTCGGGGGTGTTGACTGCCGGTCCCGCGTGCGCCGTCTGCTTCGACCTCGACCTGACGCTCGTCGAGTACGATCCCGATCCCGAGGGGATGTTCCGCGAGGCCTGCGAGCGGGCCGGACTCGCGGGCGACGAGCGCGGCGACCTCCGAGAGGCGTTCGTCGAGGGGGTCCGATCCAACGCTCGGTCGTTCGAGGGCGATCCCTTCCTCGCGGCCGCCCGCGACCTGGTCGCGGACTTCGACCTCCCGGTCGCGCCCGAGCGGTTCTCGGCGGCGGTCAAGCGCGC
This sequence comes from Halobacteriales archaeon QS_5_70_17, assembly GCA_003021975.1. Taxonomy (GTDB): domain Archaea; phylum Halobacteriota; class Halobacteria; order Halobacteriales; family Haloarculaceae; genus Halomarina. The sequence goes on from PXRR01000027.1 coordinate 23,571, forward strand.
CGAACTCGCGGCGATGGTCGTTCCGCCGGGCGTCCCGGAGACGCTCGCGGCGGTCGCGGCCGCCCACCCGGTCGCGGTCGTCACCGGGGGATACGGCCCCGTCCAGCGCCGGAAGCTCCGCCGGACGGGTCTGCTCTGCTACGCCGACGTCGTGGTCACCTCCACGGACGTCCGGGCGCACAAGCCCGACACCGCCCTGCTCCGGGCCGCACTCGGAGCGCTCTCGAGAGCGAGCGGCCGAGGGGGAGACGACGCGACGACCGCTCCGGCAGACGCCCTCGTCGTCGGGGACAGCGTCGAGGGGGACCTCGAACCGGCGCTCGAACTGGGCCTCGACGCCGTGCTCGTGGGCGCGCGGGATCCCCGCGCGGCGTGCTCGCTGGACGGACCGGCGGACCTCCCGCGACTGCTCGACTGCCCGCGGATCCGACCGCCGGTTCAGTTCGGTTCGGTTCGAATCCCGACGACTTTTACTCGCGGTGGGCGACCCGGGAGTATGGCCAAACAGCCCCATATCCTCGCCGAACAGGGCGACGTGACCGACCTCGCGCTCGTGCCGGGGGACCCCGGCCGGGTCGAGCGGATCGCCGGTCACTGCGAGAACGTCGAGGAGGTCGCGCAGAACCGCGAGTACCGGCTCGTCAACGCCGAGTACGAGGGCCGCGAGCTGACGATCTGCTCGACGGGCATCGGTTGTCCCTCGGCCGCCATCGCCGTCGAGGAGCTATCGCGGATCGGCGTCGAGACGTTCCTCCGGGTCGGGACGACCGGGGCGCTCCAGTCGGGCATCGAGATCGGCGACATGGTCGTCGCCACGGGCGCGGCGAAGAACGAGGGCACCTCGAAGCGCTACGAGGCCGCCGAGTACCCCGCGGTCCCCGACTACGACGTCCTCTCGGCGCTCGTCGACGGCGCCGAGGCGAACGGCGAGGACGTCCACGTCGGGCCCATCGCCAGCGACGACGCCTTCTACGCCGAGACCGACGCGTACGTCGAAGACTGGGAGGAGGCGGGCATCCTCTCGGTCGAGATGGAGGCGGCGACGATCTTCACGCTCGCCCGGCGCAAGGACCTGCGCGCGGGCGCGATCTGTACCGTCGACGGCAACCTCGTCGAGGGCACTCAGAAGGGCGAGACCGACGCCGAGGAACTCCCCGAGAAGGCTAGGGACAACGTCGAGCGGGCGATCGACATCTCGCTGACCGCCGCAGCCCGGCTGTGAACTCGCGGCGCCGGTAGCGAAACGCACAAGCGGCCCCCTCACCGGGTGTGGGTATGCGCGGCGACCGGATCCGAGGGATCCTCCGCCGACTGCGGCGCGCGGAGCGCCGGGAGGTCCGCGAGTTCCGCGCCTGGCTGGAGAACACCCGCAACCTGGTCCACCTCTCGGTCGTCCTGTTCGTCCCGCTGCTGGTCGCGCTCGTGACGGCGCTGTCGAACGCGCTGGCGGCGTTCTCGTTCTTCCTGTTCCCGCCGCTGGCCGCCGGGACCTACACGCTGTTCGCCGACCCGGCCGGCGAGTACGCCTCGCCGACCCGATTCGTCGCGGGGCTGACCGCCGGCGCGGCCTCGACCGCGGCGATGAGCGTCCTGTTCACGGGCGTCGTCACGTGGGCGTTCGACATCGAGGAACCGGCCGCCTTCTCCAGCGCGCTGCTGGTGCTGGTCGCCGGCGGGCCGGTCGCCGTCGGCGGACGGCTCAGCTACGTCGTCAGCATCGCCGCCTCCAGCGCCCTCGTCGCCGGCGCGTTCGTCGTCTGGCGCCGGAAGTTCTACAGCGAGCGCGCCCGCTACCTCTACCAGTCCACGCGGGGCGACGACCACGTCCTCGTCCCGATGCGGGGCGACCACCCCGAGGCGACGGCGATGCTCGGGGCGCGGCTGGCGGCCGCCCACGAGGCGGGCAAGGTCGTCCTGCTCGGATTCGTCGACGAATCCGACGCCGCCGAGGGGGCCGGCGGGCCCGACGGCTCGCCCCCGACTGCGGCCGACGGGGCCGGCGAGAGCGCCGGCGATCGGGGCGAGGAGATTCCGGCGGCGTCACCCGAGGAGCGCCGCGCCGCCGAGGGGGTCGCGGCGGAGCTAGAGGAGCGCGCGGCGGCCATCCGGACGCGGACGGGCGTCCCCTGCGAGGTGGTCGTCGCCGGCGAGGACGGCACCCCGGCCAGCGTCGCCGTCCGGACCGCCCGCGAAACCAACTGCGACCTCATCGCGGCGGGCTACGAGACCGAGCGCGGCCGGCTCTCGCCGTACGTCCGCGAACTGTTCCGGGGGGACGTCAACGTCGCCGTCCACCGCTCCCGCGAGGGCCGGACCACCTGGAAGCGCGTGCTCGTGCCCGTCCGCCGGGCCGGCGACGTGGCCCACGAGATGCTCGACTTCGCGACCCGCCTCGCCGGTCGGACCGGCCGGGTCGCGGTCTGTCACTGCATCGACCGGGAGGGCGACCGTCGGGCCGCCGAGTCGACGCTGGCCAACCTCGTGGAGACGGTCAGCGCCGCCTGCGAGACCCGCGTCGCGCGGGCGGGCATCGCCGACTTCCTCGCGGCCAACGCCGGCGGCTACCACCTCGTCATCCTGGGGTCCAGCGGCGACCGGACGGCCGCCTCGCGGTTCGTCGCCCGCCCGACCTTCGATCGCCTCGAGGACGTCGAGGCCGACGTGATCGTCTTCGACCGGAACCGGCCCTGACCGCCCTCGCCGCGTCAGCCGCAGCCGTCCGTCGCCGTCGTCATCGTGATGATGACGCTGTACGCCCACAGCAAGGGCGACGCGATGGCCGCGGAGTTCCCCAAGCGGGTGTCGCTCCGCTCGCTGCGCGAGCGGACGCTCTCCTCGGAGGTCGTCGAACTGGTCGGCGGCACCAGCGAGGCGACCGTCGAGGTCCACGGCGACGTCGCCGACGTCGAGGGGTACCCGCCGCTCCCCGGGGACCTCCGGGCGCGGATCCGGGACGCGGAGTGGACGTTCCCGGGCGACCTGCCGCTATCGGAACTGGAGCGCCGCGTCGCCGACCGCCCGCGGACCCAGTTCGACCTCGCGCACGTGACCGTCCGCGTCGACGGACGCGGGCGAGCGACGGTCGCCGCGGCGCCCCCGGTCTCCGGGCTCTCCCGGCGCGTCCCCGTCGGCACGCGGGCCGTTTCCGTA
>PXRR01000028.1 GCA_003021975.1 Halobacteriales archaeon QS_5_70_17
CGGACACTGGCCCGCGCGCTGATCGTCGTCTTCGTCCTCAACCTGATCGTGATGAGCGCCGGGGCGTGGCACGCCTACGAGGCGGCGCCGCCGATCCCGGCCGTGATCGTCGAGGCGCTTCTGGTCGTGGGCAGCGGCGTCATCGGCGTCTCGCAGCACTACTAGTGGATCGGGATGCCCGACGTCTGGGTGCCGATCGGAAGCGTCTTCTCGACGCTCGAGCCGATCCCGCTGGTCGTCATCCTCTTCGAAGCCATCAACGAGTACTGCGCGCTCGCGGCCGCCGGCGAGTCGTTCCCCTACTCGCTGCCCTTCGCATTCGTCGTCGCCAGCGGCGTCTGGAACTTCCTCGGGGCCGGCGTGCTCGGCTTCTTCCATCAACCTGCCGCTGATCAACTACTACGAGCACGGCACTTACCTCACCGTGGGCCACGCTCACGCCGCTATGTTCGGCGCGTTCGGCTTCCTCGCGGTCGGGATGGCGACCTACGCCCCCCGGATCACGACCCGCGAGTGGAACCCCCGCCGCCTCCGGTGGGCGTTCTGGCTGTGGAACGCCGGCCTCGCGGTGATGGTGTTCGGCTCCGTACTGCCGGTGGGGTTCCTGCAACTCGAGGTGACGTTCACGGCCGGATACGACGCCGCGCGCTCGCTGGCGTCCTACGAGCGGCCACTCGTCCAGGCGCTGTTCTGGGCCCGCCTCCCCGGGGACGCGATGATCATCCTCGGGACGCCGCTGTTCGGCTACGACGTCGCCCGGAAGCTGACCCGCCAGCGCGCCCCGACCGACGCCGCGGGGTCCGACTCCGCAGTCGCCGCCCGGGTCACGTCCTCCGAGGACGACTGACGCCGCGGGTCGGCGGTCGGTTCCCTCCGGCCGGCCCTCCGAGTCGGGGACCGATGCGAACCGGTCGACGGGACCGCGGCGGTGCGTCCCCGATGCAGGGCACATAAGGTCTCCCGCCGCCGAGGGCGCCCATGGTCTCGGTCCCGGGCTGGCTCCCGGTCCACCAACTCCTCCTCGCGGTCGCCGCCGCGGGATCGGCGGCGGTCGCTCTCAGGCTCTCGGGCGGGGCGGTCGGCTCGCGGCTCCGCCGGCGGTTCGTCCTCGGTGTCCCCTGGGGGACGTTCCTCTCGGGGGCGTTCGTCCTCGCGGTCTACCTGTTCGTCCAGGGGGGCTGGAGCCACCCCTTCTCGCCGACGACGATCCCCTACCGGGCGTGGTCCTACTTCTACCCGCTGGGGATGCTCGCCTCGGGGTTCGCTCACGCCGGGATGGGCCACCTCGTCGGCAACCTCGTCGGGACGCTCGCGTTCGGCGCGCTCGCGGAGTACGCCTGGAGCCACTACCCCACTGAGCGCGGCGTCCAGACGTTCACGTCGCCGCTGACCGACCCCTTCGTCCGGATCGGCGCGTTCGTCGCGGGCACGCTCGCCGTCGGCGTCGTGACGGGGCTGTTCGTCCTCGGTCCCGCTATCGGCTTCTCGGGGGTCGTCTTCGCGTTCGCCGGGTTCGCGCTCGTGCGCTACCCGCTGGCGACGGTCGTCGCGCTGGTCGGCGCGCGCCTCCTGTCGCTGGTGTACAACGCGCTCCGGTACCCGACGCTCACCCGCGGCGGCGAGACGGCGTTCGTCACGCCCTGGTGGGCCGACATCGCGATCCAGGGCCACGCGCTGGGGCTGTTCGTCGGTGCGACGCTCGCGGCGGTCCTGGCGGAGCGCCGCGGGGTCCGCCCCTCGGCGCTCGCGCTCTGGCTCGGGACACTGCTGTTCTCGGTCTCCCAGGGGCTGTGGGCGGTGTACGTCCCCCTCGACGGGGGTCGGTACCGGCTCTACCGAGCGGTCGGGACCGCGCTCGTGTTCGTCCTCGCGGCGCTGTTCGCGAGCGCCGCGACCACCTCTCGCCGGCCGCTGGTCGAGCGCATCGACCTCTCGTACCGGGAGGCCGCGCTGGGACTGGTCGCCGCGACGGCGCTCGCGCTCGCGCTCGTGGCGGTGCCGTTCAACCTCTTCGTCGTCGACGACCCCGGCACCGGCGTCACCGAGAACAACAGCGTCGAGGTGCGCGACTACACGGTCTTCTACGCCCACGACGTCCCCAACCAGTACGTCTCGTCGGTCGACGTCGGCCCGCTAGGCGACGCCTCCCGGGTCAACGCCAGCGGGGTCATCGTCGTCAGCGAGTCCCGCCAGATCTGGTGGGAGGTCGTCTCGACGAACCGACTGGCCCACGACGGCCGGCGCCGGGTCGGCGTGGGCGGCCTCGGCTGGCGCGAGGCCGTCGTCGCCAACTACACGGGCTGGAAGCCGGTCGGAAACCGTTCGGCGTACGCCGTCTCGCTGCGTCGCGCCGACGCCGCCCCCGCGGACCGGCGGCTGGCCTACGCCTCGCCCCCGCGGCGGGCCGAGCCGACCGTCGAGGGTCGCAACGTCAGCGTCGTCCCCGGGGAGTCGTTCGCGCTTCGGGTGACCCGCGACGGCCGCCGGGCGGGGACGGCGCCGCTCCCGGGCGAGAATCGGACCACGGCGGCCGGCGGGATCACCTTCGTTCGGGACGGCGCCGCCGTCTACGCGACCACCGAGAACGGCACCCGTGTGCGGGTCGCCTCGCGGGACCGTCCGGGGGAGTGAGCGACCGCCGAGGCGTCTCACGACCGCTCTCGACCTACCCGGGGCCCGCGTCCCACCCGATCCGGAACGCCTCGGCGTCGACGGTCGCCCGCTCGCTGGTGTGGAACTCGAACTGGCGGTCGACGTCGAGTTCGACGGCGAAGGCGGCCGTGACCCGGCCGCCGTTGTCCGCGGCGAAGGCCTCGACGAACTCCCGGCTTCCCGCGTTGTGAATCGAGTAGGAGACGACTCCCAGGTCCGCGGCCGTCCCGAGGAACGCGCGGTCGGCCCCCTCGTTGCCCCGCCGGGCGCCGAAGGGAGGGTTAGTCAGCACCGTCGCCGGCCCGGTCGGGCACAGCGGCGGCCGGGTCGCGTCCCCGCGGACGAACGGCACCGCGCGCCCGAGGCGGGCGGCGTTCGCCCGTGCGGTCGCCAGCGCCGCCCCGTCGCGGTCGACCCCGACCACGGCGGGGGCGCCGGCCAGCGCCGCGCCGAGCGCCAGCACCCCCGTCCCCGTCCCGAGGTCGATCACGGGGCGGTCGAGGTCCCCCCGCATCGCGGCGAGGTGGACGAGGTGGGCCGCGACGTCCGCGGGCGTGGGGTACTGTTCGAGGTCGATTCGTGGGTCCTCGAAGCCCGCGACCTCCTGGAGGCGGCGCTCGATGTCCCGGCGGTGCATCGGATCGGCGTTGGCGCCGGGTGGTCGAATGGTTGTCGCCCGGTCGCCGCCGGCGGCCGCCGCGCTCGGCCCGTTCGTCGCGGCCACCGGACCGAGACCGCCGAGGTCCCCCTGCGGTGCATACATTGATCTTGCGCGCGTCCGATCGACGCCCATGGACTGTCCGCGCTGCGAGTCGGCGCTCGACCGCTACGCTCTCTTCGGCAAGGAGGCGGTCCTCTGTGAGGACTGCGGATACCTGGGGGTCACCGTCGACCACGAGAGCGAACCGCGGGAGGTGGAGAGCTGGGAGGCGGCGTTCGAGCGGTTCCGCGAGGGAGGCGAGGAGCGCAGAGAGGAGCGAGAGGGGACGTCGTAGGCCCGGTTCCCGATCAGTTCTCCTCGGCAGCCGCGGCCTCCTCCTCTTCCTCGTCCTCGCCGGACGAGGATCGCGAGACGGGTTCGCTGCGCTCGGGGGCGTCGTCCTCCTCGCTGCGGGCGGCGACCAGCGCGCCGCGGGCGACGCTGTACAGCGGGTCGTCGGCGCGGGTGACGCCGCTGACCGAGAACGGCAGAGTGGCCTCCTTGAGGTGGTCCTCGAACAGCTCCTCGAAGCCGCTCGGGCTGGCGGTACCGCCGGTGACGACGACGGGCACGTCCAGGCCCTCCTCGACGTCCTCCTCGTCGACCTCGCGGGCGACGTTCTCGATGACGTAGTCCAGCAGGTTCTCGTAGTAGATGGCCAGCGCGCCCTCGACGCCGCCGACGTCGGTCCGGAAGTCGAGTTCGAAGTCGTCTTCCTTGATCGAGGTGACCTTGTCGACCGGCTTGCCGGTCGCCTGGGCGGCCTGCTCGTCGATCCAGTCGCCTCCCCGTGCGATCGAGAACGTCATCACCGGGACGGCGTAGTACGCGAGGCAGACGTTGGTCATGCCGGCCCCGAAGCTGACGCCCAGCCCGGTGAAGTTGTTGTCCGCGAGTTCGCTGTAGATGACGGCCATCCCCTCGTTGATGGGCTCGGGGTCGTAGCCCATGTCCGAGAGGAACGACTCGCAGGTCTTCTGGTGGTACAGCGTGGACAGGTCCGAGTCGATCGGGTCGGCCGGCGTCGAGAAGTGGATCGTCTCCCCCGAGTAGTCCGGCTCGCCCGCGACCTGCTCGATGATGAGCTTGATCATCGGGATGGCGCTCTTCTCGTCGTTCGAGAGGATCCCCTGCTGCATCGGGCGGCGGGTCTCCTCCTTGAAGATGTTCGCGAAGTTGAGCGCGTCGTCCCCGACGACGTACACTTTGTCGTCCTTGCGGATGTGGAGGACGTCCGAGCGCGAGAGCATCTGCTCGGCCATGTCGGAGTACTCGATCTCCACGAAGGAGTTGCGCTGTTGCACGAACACCGTGTCGCTGTCATCCTGTCGCCCCGAAATAATGTTCATCGTGCCGACGTCTAGGCCTTTTGCCATACCCGTTCCTGCGACTATCGCATATTAAACTTTCTCTCTATTCGTATAGTAAGGTAAACGAAGAATTCAGTTGAGGGAACTAGAGGCCGGACCGAGTGTGGCGGTTCACGCGAGTCGGGGGTCGGCCATCGCGCCAGCACCGCCGACGCCCCGCCGGCCCGACCGGTCGGTCCGTCACCGAACCGTCGGTCTCCGCTCGCGAACTTCCTGTAGCCTCGCGGGCGACCACTCGCCGCCCGCCGGGAGGCGATCGCCGCCGGCGACGAGCGGGCGGTTCGCTGGTATCACGACTCGCGCAAAACCGCAATACAATTATTATAGATCCGGTGGAAGCCATGTCAGTGCATGAGTGAAAGTGACGAAGTAACGTACGACAACGAATCGACGGGGGACGAGGAGAAGATCCCCGACTACGAGGGAGAGACGCTGTACGAGCGACTCGGCGGCGTTTACGGCATCGCCGCGGCGGTCGACGACCTGGTGGATCGTCTCTACGAGAACGACACCGCCAACCAGAACCCCGTGGTGCGGGAGTTCCACGAGGAGTACCCCAAACCCGGATTCAAGTACCTCGTGACCGCCTGGGCCGTCGAGTACTCCGGCGGCCCGTCGGTCTACCCAGGCCGCGGCATGCAGGAGGCCCACGAGGACCTCGAGGTCTCCGAGATCGAGTTCGACGTCGTGCGCACGGAGATCAAGACTACCCTCTATCAGGTCGGCGTGCCGGAACCCGAACTCCGGGAGTTCATGAACGTCATCGACATGTTCCGCGACGAGGTCGTCGCCGACAAACACCGAGACGAGAACTGGGAGACGCCATAGCGGCGGGACCTGCGACCCGTTTGCCCGGGACGATCTCCGGCTAATTCGCGCTCCGTCCGGTCAGCCACTCGCGCAGTCGGCCGACCGCGCTTTCGCTCTCCTCCTCTTCGGCGGCCTTCTGCTCGCGGAGTCCGGCGAGCGCGGCGGCCTGATCGTCGGTTCCCGATCCCCGAGCGGTATCGCCGGCCGCCTCGCCCTGCATCGACTTGAGGCCGGCGACGGCGTCGTCGACACCGCTGCCCGAGGCGCGGGTCGCGGTCGCCTCGACGCCGTCGAACCCGGAGGTGTCCAGCCCCCCGTCGTCGCCTCCGTCGCTCAGTTCGATGCGCCGGGTCTCGTCCTTCCGGACGCCGCCCCACGTGATCTCGGCGTCGTCGATCATCTCGTCGATGTCCTGCCGGACCTGCTCGTCGGTCACCTCGGGGTCGGCGGTCGCGCCGTCGTCCGCTCCCTCCGCCGCCTCCGGGGCGACGCGCTCGACGTGGTAGCCGACGAGCGCGGCCGCGGTCGCCCCGACGACGGTCACGAGACCGACCGCGTAGATCGCGACCCCCTGCATGCTGTAGTCCGCGCCGCCGGTCGTGTCCCAGCTCCACGGATACGCCCACAGGAAGAAGCCGATCGCCGCCAGGCAGACCGCGCCGCCCGCGCCGGCCGCGAAGCGCGCCCGCTGCTCGACGGGCAACAGGACGGTCACGCCCACCAGCAGCGCCGGGAGGCCGAACGCGCCGACGGCGAAAGCGATCTCTCGGAGCCAGTAGAGCTTCTCCGCCCCCGAGACCGCCTGTTCGGTGACGAACAGCGCGAGCCCGACCAGCCCGCAGGCCAGCCCCCCGAAGAACAGCGCGAACCCGAGGTAGACGTCGGCGCGTCGCTCGGGTTCGCCGATGTACTGCCTGTACCAGTCCACGAGCCGGTCCTCCGGGCCAGTGACGCTCATTGCAGGCCATTACTAGTTCGAGTATATGATTGTTGGGTCTACGAGAGTAGCCCTCCACGCTTATACGGCTGTTTTTCGACAGTTTCGCCATGGCAGACGAAGCCGAGCCGCACCCGCAGGCGAAGGCCGTGCTGGACGCCGTCGAATCGTCGCCGATGCCGCCGACCTACGCGCTGTCCGTCGAGAGCGCGCGGGCGGTCCTCGAGGAGTTCTTCGGCAACGAGAACCCCCGCCCGCTGGGGGACGTAAGCGAGTTCGCTATCGAGGGACCGGGGGGAGCGATCCCGCTTCGGGTCTACCAGCCACCGACCCCCGACCCCCACCCCGCGGTCGTGTTCTTCCACGGCGGGGGGTGGGTGATCGGGAGCCTCGACACCCACGACAACATCTGTCGGTGGCTCTGTGACGAGGCCGACTGCACCGTCGTCAGCGTCGACTACCGGCTGGCGCCGGAACACCCCTTCCCGGCGGCCGTCGAGGACTGCTACGCCGCGACGGCGTGGGTCGACGCGTACGGCGAGAAACTGGGGATCGACACCGACCGGATCGCCGTCGCCGGCGACAGCGCCGGGGGCAACCTCTCGGCGGCGGTGACGCTGCTGGCACGGGACGAACGCGGCGTCGCCGCCCACCGCCGGACCGCGCCGACGGTCCCCGACGTCGCCTACCAGGCGCTGCTCTACCCCGCGGTGGCGTCGCCGGTCCTCCAGGAGTTCGACAGCCAGACCGAGAACGCGGAGGGGTACTTCCTGGAGTGGGAGAGCGTCCGCTGGTTCTACGAGCGGTACCTCCCGGAGCCGACCCACCGGCGCAACGAGTACGCCGCGCCGCTCCTGGCCGACGACCTCTCGGGGCTGCCGCCCGCGTCGGTCGTCACCGCAGGGTTCGATCCGCTGCGCGACGAGGGACTGGCCTACGCCGACCGCCTCGCCGCGGCCGGCGCCGACGTCGAGCACCACCACTACGAGGGGATGATCCACGGCTTCTCGAGCCTCCCCGAGATGATGGACGCGGCCGGCGACTCGCTGGACGCCGTCGCCGCCGACCTCCGGGCCGCCTTCGACTCCGGGTAGGGATCCCGGGCGGCGCGGTCGCTCCGGCGGTTCGCACGCGGAAGTAACGGCCAGCGCGAACTCGATGAGGGAGGAGCGCCGTCGCCAGCGGAGCGGGGACCGCCGCGACGCCTACCAGGTCCCGTGGAAGGTGTCGAACTCCAGTTCTTCCAGGGACCTGTTCCCGACCGCGATCTCGTACTCGCCGGGGGTGAGCATCGGCTTGTGGAACTGCGGGCCGTCGTCGGTGGTGATCCGGGGGCAGCCGGTGTTGACGAACGCGTCGAACCCGAAGTTGCGCAGGCGGTCGGGGGTCACCTCGTCCATCGTCAGCAGGTAGGCGTCGTCGTTGTCCTCGACGATCTCCTCGGCGACCTCCCACCGGCCCTGACCGATCTTCGTGCAGAAGACCACGCCCCAGGTCTCGGCGTCCATCGCCTTGTGGACCGCCGCGTAGCGCTGTTTCATGAACTGCTCCGTGTCGGCGACCGAGACGGCGTTGTTGACCGGGTCGGCGATGACGACCTTCTTGTCGGGGTGCTCCATCGCCAGCCCGAGCGGGTGGAACTTCCCGCCGCCGACGTACAGCACCTGGTCGGCGTCGATGTCCGCGGAGGCGTAGTTACAGCCCAGCACCTGGCCCTCGTGGGTGAGCCGCTCGTCGCCCCGGCGGGTGTGGACGGTGTAGCCCCGCTCCTCCAGCCACGACCGCATCTCGTCGAACTTGTTCATGTGCTGGGCGGTCGTGACCAGCCCCACGTCTTCGCCGGGGAGTTCCGCGAGGGCCTCCTCCATGATGGGGGCGACCTCGACGTTCGAGAACAGGGGAACGTAGATGATCTTGTCCGACTCCTTCATCGGCGAGTGCCCGAAGTGGACGAACACGTCCGTCCGTCGCATCAGGTAGGTGTCCAGGTCGCAGGCGCCGTAGCAGGGCTGCCCGGAGATCACCACGGTGACGTCGTCGCCCAGCAGCTCCCGGAGGTCGTCGGCGACGGCCGAGCCGCGGCGCTTCAGGCCCTCGGGGAACTGCAGGCCCACGGTCTCGGCGTCGCGCTCCTCGACGGCGTCGACGATCCGGTCGAGTTCGTAGTCCCACTCCCGGTCGTGTTTGAGCGCGAGTCCCGTGTTCCGCAGGTCGCCCTCGGAGTAGTCGGCGTTCGATTCCTGACTCATTACCGGAGTCAGTGTTTCGACGCGTTTAACCCCCGTGGTCGGCGGAAGGCGTGGGGCGCGGTGCCAGCCCGCGGTCGCGCGGGCGGTCCGCTCGCGGGGCGCGGGGCGACTCGACGCGTCGCGGCGGCGGCGGTCCCGTCAGTCCTCGAGCCAGGCGTAGAGGTCCTCCGCTCCGGTCCCGCAGTTCGGACACGTCTCGGGATCGCCGCCCTCCAGGTCGCCCATCTCGCCGCAGACCGAGCAGCGCCACATCGGGTAGCCCTCGCCGAACTCCTGTCCGGGGTCGACCTCGTGGTCGGACCGGTCGACGGTGTCGCCGACGCTGACCTGGAACCCCTCCTCGGTGAACCCGCGAACGATCCCGAGTTCGTTGCCCTCGTCGTCGTAGATCCGCTATCCGGGCTTGACGCTGGGTCGACCGTCGCCGCCGTCGGTGTCGGCCATGCGGGGGCGTGAACGCTGGACGACACGAGGATACCGCCGTTCGCTATTCGGCAAGCCTAAACGGGAGGGACGACAAGTCGAACTATGAGCATCGAGTCGACGCCCGAGGGAGACGCCGACCAGCCTGCCGCCCGCACGACCGAACTCGCTTCCGAACTCGGCGACGCGATCACGGACCTGCCGGCCTACCGGAAGTTCGCGGAGGCCAAGGACGCCGTCGAGAACGACGAGGAGGCCCAGCAGAAGATCGAGGAGTTCGAGCAGAAGCGCGAGGAGTTCATGCTCGCGCGCCAGACCGGCAACGCCACCAACGAGGACCTCCGGGACCTCCAGGCCACCCAGCAGGAACTCCACGAGATCCCCGTCATGGCCGACTACCTCGAGGCCCAGTCCGAACTGGAGCTCCAGCTCCAGGAACTCAACGAGATCGTCTCCGAGCCGCTGGCGGTCGACTTCGGCGAGAAGGCCGGCGGCTGCTGTCAGGACTGAGCGTCTCTCCTTTCTCCCGCGCGACGCCGCTCCGTTCTCCCCGAGCAGCGGCGCCCGGAGGGAGTGGAGGACGATCGGCGGTCGCGACCCGGTACGGTTCTCGGCTTGGGCCCGGGGTTGGGACACTCGCAGGCGCCCGCGCGTGCGGGCGCGGACCACCACACATAGGTTCGCGCGGCCGGACCGTCCGTCATGGATCAGGTCCACTCCGACTGGGGCGACTGGCTGCCGCGGGCGGTCGCGGACGCCGACCCCGACGGCCTGCGCGTCTGGTATCTCGGCTGTAACGGGTTCGTTCTCAAGGCCGGCGACGGGACGACGCTGCTGATCGACCCGTATCTCGGGACCGGGGATCCGCCCCGGACGGTTCGGATGGTCCCCGTTCCCTTCGCCCCCGAGGACGTCGAGGAAACCGACGCCGTGCTGGCGACCCACGAACACACCGATCACGTCCACGGGCCGAGCCAGGCGCCGATCCTCGCCGGCACGGACGCGACCTTCCACGCCCCGGACGCCGGGCTCGCCGTCGTCGAGGAGGAGGGGTGGCGCGAGGCGTTCGACCTCGGCGACGACCGCTTCGCCGAAGTCGCCGAGGGCGACGCCTTCGACGTCGGCGGCGTGACCGTCCGCGTCGAACCGGCCCACGACCCCGACGCCGACCACCCCGTCTCCTACGTCATCGAGTACGAGGGGCGGCGGTTCTTCCACGGTGGGGACGCCCGGCCCAGCGAGGCGTTCGCCGACGTCGGCGACCGGTACGACCTCCACCTGGGGGCGCTGGCCTTCGGCAGCGTCGGGATGCTCCTCGACAGAGAGACCCGCGAGCCGACGCGCACGCGGTGGTACTCCGACGAGAACGACGTCGTCGAGGCGGCGAACCAGCTCGGGCTCGACCGACTGCTGCCGACCCACTGGGACATGTGGAAGGGGATGACCGCCGACCCCACCGCGCTCCACGAGCACGCTCGGAGCTTCGATCGGCCCCGGTCGCTCGAAATCCGCGAGATCGGCGACGCCGCCGACGTGTAGCGGTTCTCGACCGGTCCGGCCCTCGGGGCTATGATAGTCACGAAAAGTTTTATTATACGTCATTAGTAGTTTCATCTGAATGAGCACGGAACAATCGAGCGCCGTCACGGTCCGGGAGGGGTCGGTCGCCGTCGAGAAGTCCTTCGAGCCCGACCAGTTCCCGGTCCCCGCCATCGCGTTCGTCGTCCGGTCGGAGCGCGAGGCGGCGGGGCGGATCCGGGTCGTCGACCCCCTCCCGGAGGACGTCGGTCCGGAGGACGTCGGGTTCCACCCCGACTACGGCGAGGAGCACTGGCGGGTCGAGGAGGGGCGGATCGTCTTCGAGCGGGAGTTCGGCCCCGACGAGGAGTACACCACCGTCTACGGCCTCCGAGAGAACGACCTCGAGACCGTCGAGCGGTTCCTGAGAGAGCCGCTCGTCGAGAGCGAACCGGAGGCGGAGGTCGGGGCGGAACCGGACCTCGAGTCGGAGACCGAACAGGGAGCGGATAGCGATTCGGACTCCGAGGACGGTACTCTCGGCGACGGCAGCGAGCAGGTCGTCCGGGACGTCCTCTCGGGCGCCGCCGACACGATCCCGGGCCTGGAGGACGACGAGGAGATCGAACCCCTCGACCTCGACGACCCGGAGGGCGAGGAGGGGGCGGACGGCGCTGTGGCCGCCGCGTCCGAGGAGCCGGCGGACAGCGATCCTGCCGCCGCGGACTCGGCGGCCGAGTCCGGGGACGCGACTATCGGCCTCGGGAGCGACGCCGGGGACGAGGAGACCTCGGAGTTCGAGACCGGGAGCGTGCTCCCGGACCCCGACGAGACGGAGGCGGAAACGGTCGGCGAACCGGCGGACAGCGATCCTGGTGCCGTGGGCGCGGCCGACGATCCTGCTCGCGCCCCCGGGGACGGAGCCGCCGAGAGCGTGGCCGACGAGCCGACCCCGGCGGCCGGTGCCACCGTGACCGATCCGGACGCCGCCGCCGTCGGGTCCCCGTCGTCGAGCGACGACGGGAGCGTCGCCGCGGCGCTCGTCGAGGAACTTCGCGCGGGGACCGTCGACGAGTCCGTCGAACGGGCGCTCCGGGCGGAACTCGGCGCGGGAGCGAGCGCGGACGACGGGGACGCCCCCGACGGACAGGACCGCTCGGGCAGCACGGACGCCCGCATCCGGAGCCTTCAGTCGGAGGTCGCCGACCTGCGGGCGTACACCGACGCGCTGGAGTCGTTCCTCGACGAGAACGGCGACGCCCAGCGACTGCTTGCGGACCTCCGCGAGCAGATCGACGAGCTGACGGCCCGGATCGACGGGATCGGCGAGCGGGTCTCCGCCGTCGACGACCGCCTCGACGCCGTCGACGAAGGGGTCGCGTGCGTCGACGACCGCCTCGCCGAGACGGCCGAGGACGTCGGGAGCGTCACCGATCGGGTCGACGACCTCGACGACCGTCTCGACGAGCGCGAGAACGACCTCGTCGCCCGGATCGACGACCTCGGCGACGACCTCGACGATCTGCGCGCGGAGGCGGCCGACGCCGGGGCGTTGTCGGCGGCCAACGACCGGATCGACGACCTCGGCGACGACCTCACGGACCTGTCGGACGACGTCGCGGCGCTCGACGACCTCGATGAAGACCTCGACGAGGTCGCCGGCGACCTCCGGGAGCGACTCGACGACATCGAGGCCGACATCGTCGAGATCGAGTCCTTCCGCGAGCGGATGGCGAACGCCTTCGGCGGCGCGAGCGGGGACGCGGACGCGGGCGACGGCGAGTCGTAATCGGACGAGTTTTGCCCTCGGAACCGGGAGGGGTCGGTAATGACGACGATCAGCGTCGCCGTGCCGCGGAAGGGACGCCCCCTTGAGGCCGTGCTCGAACGGCTCGCGACCCACGCCGACGCGACCGGACTCGCCGACGACATCATCTCGACGCTCCGCTACGAGAAGGCGATCACCAAGGGCGAGCAGACCGCCGACCGGGACAGCTACGAGCGGTTGGCCGCCTACAGCGAGGGGGACGGGGCCGACTACACCCTGTTGCGAGACGAGCGCGCCGGCTTCCCCCGCCGGGTCGTCTTCGACGCGGCGACGATCCCGCTGGGCGACCACGACCTCCGCCTGGTGGGCCGCGAGGAGCCGTTCCGCGCGCTGCGGAAACACGAGTTCGCCCTCGGGTTCGACAGCGCCGACCTCGTCCTCGAGGAGGTCGTCTCGCTGGACGAGGACCCGCTGACCGACATCGCCGACGTCAACGACCGGATCGACCCCCGGGACACGGACGTCCGCCTGATCACCGGGCTGGGCGATACGGTCTACCACACGCTGCTGGCGACCCCATCGGTCGCCGACGGCCCGCTGGATCGCTCGCTCGTCGACGGCTACGAGGGGCCGCTGTGCATCTCCCCGCGCTACGAACGGCTCGTCGAGGCCGTCCTCGGCACCGCCGCGCTCGACGGCGTCGAGTTCTGTTACCCCTCCGGGGGCGCCGAGGAGGAGGCCGCCATCGCGGAGGCGGGGCTGGGCGTCTACGTCACCGTCACCGGATCGACCGCCCGCGAGCACGGCCTCCTCCTCGGCGAGCGGCTCTTCCCCAGCGAGACGGTGCTGCTCGAGAACCGCCGGGAGGCCGACGGACCCGAACGGGCCGTCGAGGCGATCTTCGACCCCGTCGAGACGGAGCTGTCGGCGCCGTCGCAGTAGTCGGTCGGTCGCGGCCGGCGACGCGACGGCCGCGGTTTTATCCGTCCGTCGCCCCTCCTCTCACCCGTGCTCGAACTCTACCAGGCGGAGGGCTGTCCGTACTGCGAGAAGGTGCGCGAGGAGCTGACCGATCTGGGCGTCTCCTACGCGATCCACAACCCACGCGCCGCGTCGGGAGAGACGCGCAACGAGGGGACTCGTAACGAACTCGTCGACCTCGGGGGCGAAGACCAGATCCCCTTCCTGGTCGACCACCGACACGGCGAGCGCATCTACGAGAGCGACGACATCGTCGACTACCTGAACGAGCGCTACGCCTGAGAGCGGGCGGGTGGCGTCACTGACCGTCGGACAGCGGTACGGCTAGCGATCGCTTCCACCGGACTACACACACATGAGTGATCACGACGAGACGATGCGAGCGGTACAGGTTCCCGAACCCGGCGGCGACTTCGAACTCGTCGAGCGGCCGGTCCCCGACCCCGAACCGGACGAAGTCCGAATCGCCGTCGACGCCTGCGGGGTCTGTCACAGCGACGTCTACGTGAAGGAGGGCTCGTTCCCGGGGATCGACTACCCCCGGACTCCCGGTCACGAGGTCGCCGGCCGGATCGACGCCGTCGGCGAGGACGTCGACGCCTGGTCGCCGGACGAGCGCGTCGGCGTCGGTTGGCACGGGGGGCACTGCTTCACGTGCGAGGCCTGCCGCCGGGGCGACTTCATCAACTGCGAGAACAGCGAGGTCACGGGGATCTCCTTCGACGGCGGCTACGCCGAGTACATGACCGCGCCGGCGGAGGCGGCCGCGGCGATCCCCGACGACCTCGACGCGGTCGACGCCGCGCCGCTCCTGTGTGCCGGCGTCACGACCTACAACGCGCTGCGCAACAGCGGGGCGCGAGCGGGCGATCTCGTCGCCGTCCAGGGAATCGGCGGACTCGGTCACCTCGGAATCCAGTACGCCAGCCGGGCCGGGTTCGAGACCGTCGCCGTCTCCCGCGGGACCGAGAAACGCGACCTCGCGCTCGAACTGGGCGCCGACCGCTACGTCGACAGCGAGCGCGAGGACCCCGCCGAGGCGCTCGCCGAACTGGGCGGGGCGCGAGTGGTGCTGGCGACGGCCCCCGACGCGGACGCCATCGAGTCCGTGGTCGGCGGGCTGGGAGCCAACGGCGACCTGCTCGCGGTGGGCATTCCGGGGGACCCCCTCGAGGTGTCCGTCCAGCAGCTCGTGACGGCCCGCCAGTCCGTCGAGGGATGGGCCTCCGGCACCGCCCGGGACTCACAGGACACCCTGGAGTTCAGCGCGCTGCGGGAGGTGACGCCGATGATCGACGCGTTCGGCCTCGGCGACGCCGACGAGGCGTACGCCGCCATGCTCGACAACGAGGCGCGGTTCCGGTCTGTCGTCGTCCCCGAGTGATGGGACTCCCGGCGCGTCCGGCAGCGGCGCCCGGGACCGACGCCGCTGCCGGCCCCCGGGTGACTCGCCGGGCGACGCCGCGACGTCCGGAGCCGAACTTCTGCAACCACAAATATTTAGTCGAATCTGTTCGACAAAGGAGAGTAATCGGTGGTTCGAACTATCCATGCCTGACGTCTCGAACAGCGGCAGCACCGTCTCCCGGGCGTTCACCCGCCTCGGCGACGCCGCCAGCGCGGCGGTCCAGCGATACCTCCCCGACGCGTTCATCTTCGCGTTGCTGCTGACGCTCGTGACGATGGTCTTCGCGCTCGCGCTGACCGGGAAGGGCCCGGGCGAGGTCGTCGCCCACTGGAGCGAGGGGTTCTGGTTCGTCCTCCAGTTCTCGATGCAGGCGTCGCTGGCCCTGCTGACCGGGTGGGCGCTGGCCGACTCGCCGCCCGTGAAACGCGTACTGAATCGGATCGCTCGGATCCCGGACACGCAGCACCAGGCGATCTTCGCGACGGCGGTCGTCGGACAGGCGCTGGGGCTCTTCCACTGGGGCGTCGTCCTCGTCGGCGGGGCGATCTTCGCGCGCAGCGTCGGCATCGCGATGGACCGCCAGGGGGTCCCGATCCACTACCCGCTGTTGGTAGCGACGGCCTACGCGGGACTGCTGCCCTGGCACCAGGGGCTGTCGGCGGCGGCGCCGCTTCTGGTCGCGACCGAGGACCACTTCCTCGCGGAGACGATCGGGACCATCCCCGTCTCCGAGACGATCTTCCACCCGATCAACCTCGCCATCGCCGCCGGCGTCGTGGCGACGACGCTGATCATCATGCCCCTGATGGCTCCCGAGTCCGAGGAGGACATCCACACCGTCCCCGAGGAGACCCTCCGGAAGGCCGAACGGCCGGTGACCGACGGGGGCCGGGTCGACGAGAGCGCGCCGAAGGCCGCCCTGCTCGACAGCCGGGCGCTCTGTGTCGGGACCGGACTCCTGATCCTCGGCTACTACGCCGTCCGGTTCTCCAACGCGGCGTTCATGCAGGTGTTCAACCTGAACGTCTTCATCGCGCTGCTGCTCGGCCTGGGGTTTCTCTTCCACGGGACGCTTCGCAGTTACACCTCCGTGCTCGGCGACGCCGTCGAGGGAGCCAGCCAGATCATGATCCAGTTCCAGTTCTACGGCGGGATCATGGGGATCATGGCGTGGTCGGGGCTGGCGACGCTGATCGCCGAGACCGCCGCCCAGTACGCCACCGAGACGACCTGGTACTTCGCGGCGTTCGTCGCGGCCGGCGTCGTGAACTTCTTCGTCCCCTCCGGGGGCGGACAGTGGGTCGTCACCGGCGAGGTGCTCGTCAACGCGACCCAGAACATCGAGGGGACGGAGATGAACAAGCTGATCATCGCCTTCGCCATGGGCGACCAGTGGACGAACATGATCCAGCCGTTCTGGGCGATCCCGGTGCTCGGGATCGCCGGCCTCTCGATCCGGGACATGATGGGGTACGCGGCGGTCCTGTTCGTCTTCAGCGGCATCGTCCTCGGCAGCGGGGCGCTGCTCATGGGGGTGCTCTGACCGATGTCGACCGAAACAGTCGAGAGCGACACCGCCCGGTCGGAGGACTTCGTTCCCCGGTTCCGACGGATCTTCCCCGGATCGCTCCTCGCGGCCGTCCTGCTCTCGCTCGTGACGCTGGCCGCGACGATCGGTCGGCTCGAACCGGTGCGCCAGCTGGAGCTGTTCTCGACAGGGTTCTTCGAGCTGTTCCGGATCCAGATGGCGCTCGTGCTCTGGTGGCTGCTCTCCGCGGTCGCCGTCGAGTCGCCGGCGGTCGGCGCCGCGTTCGACCGCCTGGCCGGCGCCGTCCCGACCTCCCAGCGGTGGATCGTCGGGACGACCGCGTTCGCCGCGCTCGGCCTGGGGTGGGTCAACTGGGCGCTGGGGCTGATCGGCGGGCTCCTGCTCGGCCGGAAGCTCTGTGGCCGCGCCGCCGCGGAGGGCGTCCCCGTCGACTACCCGGCGGTGCTCACCGGCGGCCTGCTGGCGGTCGTCCTCGCCAACCAGGGACCGACCAGCCCCGGGGGCCTGCTGATGGCCAGCGAGGACCTGGCGTACCTCGGGGAGTCGGCCGGCACTGTCGCGCTGGGCGCGTTCGTCGCCCATCCGGCGAACCTGCTGGCCTCGGCCGTCCTCGCGGTCACGCTCCCGGTCGTGCTGGTCGCGCTGGCGCCCGCCGAGGGCGACCGGCGAACCCTCGACCCGCAGGGGGAAGTCCGGTCGATCCGGGAGCGCCTCGGTCACTACGACGTGCCGCCGGCGGGCGATTTCGTCCCCGCCGACCGCCTCGAACAGTCCCGCGGGCTCACGGCGCTGATCGCAGTGATCGGCGGCGCGTCGGTGCTCTGGAGCTGGACGACCGGGACGCCGGTCGCGATGCTGAGCGTCCTGTTCGCGCTCGTCGTCGTCGGGATGGCACTCCAGGAGCGGCCCATGGCCTTCGTCGGGAAGACCGCCGACGCGACCCGATGGGTGCTCCACCTGGCGATCCCCTTCCTGTTCTACGGCGGGATCGTCGCCCTCCTCGGCGAGAGCGGCCTCTACGACCCCATCGGAACGCTCCTGGCCGTCGAGAGCGCGACGCCGGTCGGGCCGTTCCTCGGCGCGCTCGGCCTCGGCCTGCTCGTTCCCGACCCCGGATCGGTGTGGGTGCTGCTCGGTCCCGGCCTGTTCGGCACCGGCCTCCCGCTGGTGCCGACGCTGGCCGCCGTCATGTTCGGCGCCGGGCTGTCGAACCTCTGGCTCGGGTTCCTCTTCGTCGGCCTGCTGCCGATCCCGGGGTGCGACTGGCGGGCGTTCGTCCGGTACGCCGGCGTCGTGACGGTCCACGCGGCGGTCGTCGTCCTCGGGACGTTCGCGCTCGTCTGAACCGCCGGCGACCGAGACCCACTCTCTCGCGACCCGGACCTGCCCGGGTTCGACCGCCGGCCCTCGCCCGGCTACCGCTCCTGACCGCTCGGCCGGAGCAGGATCTCGTTGACGGCCACCCGCCGGGGCTGGGTGACGGCGTAGACGACTGCCGCGGCGACGTCCTCCGGCACCAGAGGCGTCATCGACTCCAGTCGCTCGCCCGGGCCCGCCACGTCTTCCCCGTCAGCGCCGTGCACGAGGCCGGTGTCGACCAGCCCCGGTTCGACGACGGTTACCCGGAGGTCCTCGCCAACTTCGCGGCGCAGCGCCTCGGAGAACCCGTTGACGCCGAACTTCGACGCGCTGTAGCCGGCGTAGCCCGCCGCGGCCTCTCGGCCCGAGACCGACGAGACGTTGACGACGCCGCCCCCCGCTGCGAGCAGCGGGAGCGCCCGCCGGGTCACGCGGATCAGTCCGAGCAGGTTCACCTCGACCATCGCACGCAGGGCGTCGGGGTCCGCCGCCTCGAGGGGGGCGACGTCGATGACGCCGGCGCCGTTGACGAGGACGTCGAGGCGGCCGTACGCCTCGCGGACCGCCTCGATCAGTCCCGCGACGCTGTCCCCGTCGGTGACGTCCGTCGGGACCGCGAGCGCGTCGCCGCCCGCCCCCTCGATCCGGTCCGCGAGGGCGTCCAGTTCGCCGCCGCTCCGCGCCGCGAGGACGACGCTCGCGCCCTCGTCGGCGAGCGCGACCGCCGTCGCCTCGCCGATTCCGGAGGACGCGCCGGTCACGAGCGCGACGCTCCCGTCCAGTTCGGTTCGTTCCATGGTCCGGGAGACGACCGGCCGACCGATAGCTTCCCCGATGGGGCCCTACTCCTGCGAGAGGGCGGCCGTCACGTCCGTCGAGGAGACCATCCCCGCGTAGTCGCCGTCCCCGTCGACGACCGGGAGGTGGTTGATGCCGAAGTTGGTCATCATCGCGGCGGCCTCGTTCATCTGCAGGTCGGTCGTGACCGTCTCTACGGGGATCGTCGCCACCTCCTCGACCCGCAAGTCGGCGACGTCCCAGCCCGCGGCGACGGCCTCGAGGATGTCGGTGCTCGTGACGATGCCCATCTCGGCGCCCGGTACCAGCAGCGCCTTGATATCGTCGTCGCGCATCCGTGCCGCGGCCGCCTCGACGGCCGCGTCCGAGGAAATCGTCTCCAGCGGGGTCGACATCACGTCCTCGACGCGGATCTGATCGTCTCGCGTACTCATACCACGAGGTCGGGGGCCGGACGCTTTTCCTTTTCGCCGGTGACCGCCGCGGCCGTCGGCGCGTCCGCTACCCGCCGAGGCGAGCGCTCGCCGCCTCGGTGGCGAGTCCGATCGCGGCCCCGAGGAGCATCGAGAGGAGGGCGGCGACCGTCTCGCCCGGGAGCCCACCGAGGCCCAGCGCCGTCGCGCCGGCGGCGTGGACGCTGAACATGGTCGCGTAGCCGAAGAAGCCCCCGGGCGTAAACGACAGCAGTGGGACGTAGTCGTGGAGGCTCGCGAGGAACATGAACGCGCCGACCACGGCGCTGAGCGCGACGACGCCCCCGCCGAGCAGCGAGTCGACGATCCAGAGAGTCGCGGCGGCGTACGCGACGCCTGCGGCGTTGCTCGCGTACCCTCGCTTGAGACCCCCGAGGCCGCCTCCGGCCGCGTAGAACGTCGCGGAGGCGATAAACGACGGCCACAGCGGAACGTGTAACTCAGCGACGAACGCGTACGTCCACGGGACCGACGCGAGACCGAAGACGACCGCCAGCGCCAGCGTCTCGTTCACTCCGACCGATGGATCCGGCCACCGACTCATACCGCCCCTACTCCCTCCCGGGTGAA
Organism: Halobacteriales archaeon QS_5_70_17; assembly: GCA_003021975.1. Lineage (GTDB taxonomy): Archaea > Halobacteriota > Halobacteria > Halobacteriales > Haloarculaceae > Halomarina. The sequence goes on from PXRR01000028.1 coordinate 19,566, forward strand.
CAATCGACGGGATCGGCGACCGCCGCGACCCACGGCACGCTCGACCCCGCGGGCGTGGCTGCGAACGCCGGGACCCCTGCATCGGATGACGGCTTCGTGGAACCGTCTAAAGGACGATGTACGAGTAGGTACGCGTTCGGCCTGGAGACGGCGCAGGATCGGACGCCCTCGGCGTTCACGAGCGGCGACGCCGTTCGGTGGTCACCGCTCGCCCACTGTCGGGAGCAGTAGCCCCGACCGAGCCGCCTCACGGCCCGGTGGCGATACCGTCCGGGAGATGGTCTCGGCCGCGCAGATAGGGCGAGTCCAGGGTTCCCGGCAGCCAGTCCAACGGTGCTTCGACCACTATCAAGCTCACCGTAACTGTTTTCGAGCGGTCGACCCGACTAGCACGCGTGGAACGCAAAACGATCTCCGTCACTGGCATGTCGTGCAGCGGCTGCGAGCAGAACGTCGAGAGCGCCCTGCAGAAGCTCGACGGGGTGACCCGCGTCGAGAGTGACCACGAGGCCGACACCGTCGAGGTCGTCGCCGATGAGGGCGTGGCCGACGACGACATCCACGCCGCCATCGAACAGGCCGGGTACGACGTCGCCGCCTGATCGCCTGAATCGGGCGATTCCCGTCTTATTCGGCGCCGGGGGTAGCGCCGGCGGGTCGAATCACTCCGCGGCCGCCGAGGCGACCGGTCAGTCCGGCTGTGCCCGCGGCGCCGAGTGCTCTCGCAGCGGTGCTGGCGGGAGGTATCTCCGCTCGGACCCGCAAAATCGAGGTTCGGTCAGTCGGCCGGAGCGGGGGTCTCCGTCGCGTCGACGGTGAAGTCGGCGTTGACCCCCTCGCCGGAGAGGAGCTGTCCGGCGAAGCTGTTGGCCAGCACCGCCGACACTGACAGCACCATCGCGATCATCGCGAACACCGGGTGGACGAGCCCAGTCGTCGCGGCGGCGACACCGACGCCGTTGAACGCGAACGCCGCGCCGAGGTTCTGCCGCGTCTTCCGGTAGCTCTCCCTCCCGATTTCGTGGGCGTCCATCACGCCGCCGAGGCGGTCGCCCATCAGCACGACGTCGGCGGACTCGATGGCGATGTCGGTGCCCGCCCCGATCGCGACGCCGGTGTCGGCTTGCGCGAGCGCCGGCGCGTCGTTGATGCCGTCACCGACCATCGCCACGCGGTGGCCCGCCTCCTGCAGGCGAGCGATCTCCGCGCGCTTTTCCTCCGGCAGCACGTCGGCCATCACGCGCTCGACGCCCACCGCCTCGGCGACCGCTTCGGCGGTACGCTCGTTATCGCCCGTGATCATCACGGGCGTGATACCGGCGTCGCGCATTCGCTGGACGGTCCCGGCGGCGTCGGCCTTGATCTCGTCGCCGACGCCGATCAGGCCCACGAGGTCGCCGTCGCCAGAAGCGTCCGCTCCTGGTCGGCTCGCAGAAGTGTCGCTCCCGCGACCGTCGCGGGCGACGCCCGAGACCGTGAGGCCGCGACGCTGGAGGCGCTCGACCTCGTCCGCCGCGTGCGAGCGGTCGACGCCCTCCTCGGCGAGCCAGCCCGGCTTCCCCACGAGCACGTCGTCACCCTCGACGGTCGCCCGGACGCCCTTGCCGGTGACGGAGTCGAACGCCCCTGGGTCGGCGTACTCCACGCCGCGCTCGTCGGCACACTCGTGGATCGCGTCGGCGAGCGGGTGTTTTCGCCGGCGGTGATGGTGCCGGTCTTATCCAGTACGACGCAATCGACCTCGGGGAAGATCTGGAAGGCGTCCCCGGAGCGCATCAGGATCCCGCGGCTCGCCGCCTTCCCGCCGCCACGGATCAGCGCCAGCGGCGTCGCCATCCCGAGCGCGCACGGGTAGCCGAGGACGAGGACGGCCAGCGCCGCGAAGGCCCCGCGCTGGACGTTCGGGCCGGCACCCCACGCGAGCGGCGCGACCACCCAGAACGCGAAGGCCACCGCGGCGACAGTCAGAACGGTCGGGACGAAGTACCTGAGGACGCGGTCGGCGAGCTGGACGATCCCGGGCTTCGTTGCCCGCGCTTCCTTGATCTCGCGGGCGACCCGGTTCAGGAACGCGTCCCCGCCGGTCGCGGTGACCTCGACCAGCAGCGTGCCGGTCTCGTTGACGCTGCCGCCGATCACCGCGTCGCCTGCAGCTTTCTCTTCGGGGATGGACTCGCCGGTAGCGACCGACTCGTCGACGGTCGACGCGCCGTCGACGACCTCGCCGTCGACCGGGACGCTCTCGCCGGGATTGACGCGAACGCGGTCGCCGACTTCGAGGTCGTCGACCGGGACTTCCTCGGCGTCCCCCCCGTTCACGACGCGGCGTGCGGTGTCCGGTCGGAGGTCGAGGAGGCTCTGGACGGCCTGCGACGCCCGCGTGCGGACGACCAGGCTGGTGTACTCCGAGAGGACGTGGTAGGTGGTGATGAACACGGAGACGGCGAAGAAGTGGACGGTCGGGAACCCCGGGAAGACGGACAGGCCGAGAAATCCGCCGAGCAGCCCTCCGAAAGCGCCCGCCTCCAGCAGGACGTGCTGGTTGAGGATGCCCCGTCGGAGGCTCTGGTACGCCTTCTCCTTGATGTAGCGGCCGGGGCCGAACATCGTTCCGAGCGCCAGCGCGAGCGCGAGGAGGTCCATCGCCAGCGACGCCGACTCGAAGCGGCCCGCCGCGAAGACCATCCACCCCATCACCGTCGCGACGACGACGGACGCGCTCCCCGCGAGGACGAGGCGACGCTCGCCGTCGGCGAGTTCGGCCTGCTGCTCCTCGTACCGCCTCTCTTTGTCCGGGTCGCGGATGGTGTACCCGAGGTCGCGGAGCGTGTCTTTCACTTCGACCTCGCTGATCCGGTCGTCGTCGTACCGGACGAGGACCTCCTCGTGGGCGAGGCTCACGTCCACGTCGGCGACGCCGTCGGTGCGGCGATACGCCTTCTCGATGCTCTCCGCACAGAACGAGCAGGCCATCCCACCGATGTCGAACTGTTCCTGTGTCGTTCCCATCCGTGTCGTCGTTACCGGGCGATGCCCATAACCATTATGACGAATGGCCCTGCTCGAATCCGAGGTGCCGATCCGCGAGGTCGTCACGACCGACCCAGAGAAGGCGAAAGCCCTCGAGAACGACGTGCGAGCGAAGGTACTGGACATGCTCGCCGAGGAGGAGATGACGATCGAGGAGATCCACGAGGAACTGCGGCGGCGCGGCGAGGAGAAGGCCGAGACGACGGTCCGCCACCACGTGAACGTCCTAAAGGACGCCGACATGGTCGAGATCGCCCGACTCGAGGAAGCCGGTGGCGGCACGCGGAAGCACTACAGGTCGAACACGCGGGTCTTCTCCTACGACTTCCCGGAAGGGGCCGACGAGCGCCTTGCGGGGACGCAGGCCACCGCTACTGCGGAACTGGAGTCGCTCGTCGAGACGCTGTACGCGGAACACGGCGACGAGATCGAGGCGGTCGCCCGCGAGATGAAGCCCTGTGAGTACTGCGAGACCCAGCACTACGAGGAGTTCGTCCTCCGCGAACTGCTCAACCGTGCGCTCATCGACCTGAGCGAGTCTGGCGCGCTCGACGACGTCTCCACCGGTAGTGACTGACCTCTCACCCGACTACCGAGACCGCATCCCCGTAGAATACGAGAAGTCAGTCACGGAGGCGCCCGGCCACCGCCTGCCGCCGAGTTGGTGCTCTCGGGCCGGGCCGGGTCGGGTCGGTGATTCGCGACGCCCTCGGCAGTCGTCCCGGCGAGTTGATCGACCGCCCGAGTGCTGCCCTGCCGAGAGCCGGCCACTGGATCGGATTCCACAGAGGACTTCCGAGCCATTCGCACCTACACCCGGAAATTTCGATATAGCGTCATAGGATTCAAACGTCGCGCCTCCGACGGAGTATCATCGAGAGAAAATTTCAGATGAGTGAGTATATGTTCGCCTCGTAGACCTCGCGGACCCGGTCGCCCCAGTTGTGGGTGTAAGTGTCGATGACGTCGCTGGCGACGTCCCCGCGGAGGTACTTCACGATCCCCCTGTCGCCGGTGCGGTCCCGGAGGTGGGTGGTGAAGAAGTGCCGGAAGTAGTGGGGCGTAACGTTCTCGCTCGCGCCCCCGCCCTCGCGGTACCAGCCGCGGGCCTCCGCGTGGCGGCGCACGACCGACCGGACCTGCCCGGTCGTGAGGCGTTCGCCCCAGCGGTCGCCGGTGTCGACGAACAGCGGGTCGGCGGGCGAGCAAGGGTCGGGACGGGCGGTCAGCCAGCGGATCAGCGCCCGCCGCAACTCCCCGTCGACGGGGACGACGGTCGCCCGTTCGCGCTTGTTCGCGGCCGCGCGCTCCTCGCCGTTGACGACGCCTCCGCGCGCGACGTCGCTCGCGACGAACAGCGAGTCCCCCCGGCCGTCGAGTTCCGCCCGCGGGCGCTCGCCGACGCCGCTCAGCGCGAGGTCGCGCCGGTCGAGGTTGACGAGTTCGCCGACGCGCATCCCCGTCTTCAGGAGTGTCAAGACCAGCGCCCGCTCGAGGGGGTGGGTGATCCCCCCGACGAACGCCCGCATCGCGGGGACGCTTACGTCCCGCCGCGCGGGATCGGTGTCGACGGACTCGTCCATCTCGGCCATCACGAGCGCCATCGGGTTCCCGTCGAACGCCCCCGCCTGGACCATGTACTCGTAGAACCGGTGGACGTAGGTGGCGTACGTGGCGACCGTGCTCGGGGCGTGGTCGCCGCGCAGGTCGTGGACGAAGGCGAGACACTCCCGGCGACCGGCTCCGGCCGGCGCGGCGCCGCGGTCGGCGAGGAAGGCCTCGAACCGCCGGAGAACCCGTTCGTAGGCCGTCCGCGTCCGCTCGGCCCGCCCGTGGTAAGCGAGGTCCTCGAGGAAGTAGGCCACCGGGGCATCGGTCGCGCTATCGGCCATCGCGCTCACCTCGGCCGGGCCGACGCTCCCGACCGCGATCCCGACCCACGTCGCGTCCCTGGCCCCCGGAGTCGCGCCGATCACCGCGTTCCGCCGGCGGCGAGTCGTCCGGCGCGCGCCGCCCGTCGCGGCTCCGGGGTCGCCCGGACCGCTCGCGCGGGGGATCCTCGCTTCCGCCCCGGGGGGGCCGGTCGGTGGACGGACCCTCGCCGACGACGGTGTACCCCCCGCGGCGGCCGCTGTACTGGACGAGGTTCTCGGCCTGGAGATCCGCGAGGGCGTCGTCGAGGCGGTCCTCGATGTCGCCGGTGAGCCGCGCGAGCAGCTCGTCCCACGCCGGGTAGTCGGCCTCCCGGAGGAGCGCGAGGACCCGGTCTTCCAGCCCGTCCCCCCCAGGGGTCGCGTCCGGAGATTCCCGCTCCGGCGGATCGAGCGCGAGATCGCTGCGTCCGGCCTGAACCATGGTCCGGACGAACTCGCTTTGGCTCATGTCCAGTTCCTCCGCGTGCTCGACCCACGCCTCCTTCTGGTACCGCGGGACGTAGGTCTTCACGACCGCTCGCTCGTCGTCGCCGGCCATGTCCCCCACCTGCGACGGGACCCACATCAGTTTTGTGCTAGATACCGGGATAA
>PXRR01000029.1 GCA_003021975.1 Halobacteriales archaeon QS_5_70_17
CACGTTCCACAGGACGCCTCCGATCGGCGAGCCGCGGAGTCCAACCTCTCTTGACCGACCTATCGCCCTAAGAGTTCCTTCTCCAGCCTCTCGGAGAGCGTGTAGAGGGCGGTCGGAACGTTGTCTCCCCGGGCTTCGATGCCGGTCTGCTCCTCGGCTGCGACGATGTACTCGTCGTCCTCATCGATCCGAACTGACCGTTGCCCGACCATACGGATCCCGACCCCGCATTCGATCAAATCTGTTGTCCCTGACATAGCAAAATAGCCAAGCCGACCGACCACCGAACGGAGGCCCCAGTGCTCCAGGGGGAGGGCGGAGGCGGGGAGAGGGTCCCCGGGGCGGGTGGCACACGACCTGTCTCGAGGGAAGGGAGAGGAAGGAGGCGCTTCCCTCGTCTCCAGCTTCTGCGGATGCTGTAATAAGAGTTTTTTCCTCGAATAACGGTATTAGTACCACCGTTGAGCGTAGAGTAATTATCTCAGCTATCCGTCGCGTCGCCCCGGAACTCATACTGAGAGATGAAAATACATTACCCCCGACGCCGTATAACGCAGCACTCACGGCTCGTTTCTCTTGCTAAGGACAGAAGCCTTTAGGAACTTTTGTCCGACAGTATCAGTCGACGCGGTACTCGCCGATCACCGCCTCGTCGAGTTCGACCCCGAGCCCGGGCGCCTCCGGCAGCGCGACCCGGCCGTCGCTCACCGACGGCGGCGTGACGAACAGTTCCTCGTAGAGGGGGAACTCGGTCGGATCGAACTCGAGCCACTCGCAGGCCGGGGAGGCGGCGAGGACGTGCATCGTCGCGGCAAGGCCGACGCCGGTCGTGTAGCAGTGCGGCGTACAGACGACGTCGAACGCCTCGGCGAGCGCACAGACCTTCCGGGTCTCGGTGATCCCGCCACAGCGCATCGCGTCGGGCATCGCGTAGTCGACGGCGCCGGCCTCGAAGAGGTCCCGGAACCCCCACTTGGTGTACTCGTTTTCCCCGCTGGCGATGGGGACGTTCAGCTTCCGGCGGAGTTCGGCCAGTCCCTCGACGTCGTACGGCGAGAGCGGCTCCTCGTACCAGTAGACGTCGTACTCCTCGAGCATTCGCCCGACCCGGAGCGCGTCGGCCCGGTCGTAGCCGCAGTTCATATCGACCATGAGGTCGGCGTCGCCGATTGCAGACCGGAGCGCCGCGACGCGCTCCTCGTCGGCGTCGATCCCGCGCCCGAGGTGGGTCTTGACGGCCGAGAACCCCTCGTCGACGTAGCCGGCCGCGCGCTCGGCCATCGCCGCCGGATCGTCCCAGAACAGGTCCGATGCGTACGCCTTCAGGCTGCCGTCGGCGTCAACGTCGCCGCCGAGCAGCCGGTAGACCGGCTCGTCGCGGACCTTTCCCGCTATGTCCCACAGCGCGATGTCGCGATCAGCCGCGGGGCGTACTTCTCCTCGACGATCCGCTCGACGATGTACGGCTCCGGACCGACCCCCTCGCCGACGCCCGTGACCCCGGCGTCCGTCTCGACGACGACGAACGCCGCGCCGCGGGCGTCGAGTTCCCGGTCCCGCGACACGCCGAGCGGATCGTCCAGTTCGACGCGCACCTCGATCGTCCGTACGTCGGTGATCTCCATCCCGGCCCGGGAAACGAACCAAGAGAGCTTAAAACGTCCCCACGGGCGCGACCTGCCGCGGTGCGGATCTCGGGTCGGGGCCGGCGGGGAGGGCGGCGACCCCGGACCCCGACCGGTAACTGTCGACCGACGGCTCCGGACTCGACTCCGCGGCACCACTAGTACACTTATGCTCCCGAGACCTACGGCCGCCGATGAGTGACGCACGGGAACTCGAGGACCTGCTCGGGGCCGGCGAGGAGATCACTATCGTTTGTCACAACAACCCCGACCCCGACTGCCTCGCGAGCGCGTTCGCGCTGGGGCGGATCGCCGCCGCTTCGGGGATCGACGAGCGGCGCATCCTCTACAGCGGCGACATCTCTCACCAGCAGAACCGCGCGTTCGTCAACCTCCTCGAACTGGAGCTCCAGCCGTTCGACCCGGCGATGGTCCGGGACCGCGAGGACGGGGCGTTGCTCGCGTTCGTCGATCACTCCCGGCCGGGCGTGAACAACGAGATTCCCGAGGGGACGCCCGTCGACGTCGTGATCGATCACCACCCGGCAGAGGACATCGAGGCGCGGTTCGTCGACCACCGCGAGGGGATCGGCGCCACCGCGACGATCCTCACCGAGTACGTCGCCGACCTGGAGATCGAGTTCGACGAGACGCTCGCGACCGCGCTCCTGTTCGCCATCCGACGGGAGACCCTCGAGTTTCTCCGGGGGGCGACGACCGAGGAGTACGGCGCCGCGGAGACCCTCCACGAGCACGTCGACGGCGACCTGCTCCGCCAACTGGCGAACCCGTCGGTCAGCGGCGCGACGGTCGACGCCATCGCGGAGGCCATCGAAAATCGAACGGTCCGGTCGGCGACGCTGTTCTCCCACGTCGGTCGGACCAGCGAACGCGACGCGCTCCCACAGGCCGCGGACTACCTCGCGACCCTCGAGGGGGTCTCGACCACCATCATCTTCGGCATCGTCGAGGACGCCATCCACCTAAGCGCCCGCTCGACCGACTCGCGGGTCCACGCCGGCGACCTGCTCGCCTCGGCGTTCGAGGAGGTGGGCAGCGCCGGCGGGCACCGGGAGATGGCCGGCGGGCAGATCCCCCTGGGCATCTTCGCCGACTACACCGACGACGACGAGGCGCTGATCAGCATCGTCGAGCGGGTCATCACCCGGCGGCTGGCAGAGGAACTGAACCTCGGCGACGACGAGAGTTGACGACGGGGCGTCCGGCGACCGCCCGAGGGCGGGCAACGGGAACGCCTATGTCCGCCGGCGGCCAAGGCGCGGTCGAATGCGCCTCGACGAGTACATCGAGGGGTTCGAGACCGACGAGGCCGCCGAGCGGCGGCGCCTCGCCCGGGAGAAGTCCTACGCGATCCTCGATCACCTCGACGACGTCGACGAGCAACTCGACCCGATCCGGGAGGCCACCCGCGTCGGCCGTAGCGCGCCCAGCATCTTCGTCGGGCGCTCCTCGTACCCGGAGGTCTCGACGGGCATCCTCGCACCGGTCGACGAGGCCGCCGACCCCGCCGCCCACGCCACCAGCGGCGACTGGTACAGGCGGGGACTGGGCGTCGCGGACGTCCTCCAGTACCGGACCGGCCTGCTCAACTCCAGTCGCAGGGCGAACGTGAGCGTCCACGACACCTGGGACGGCTTCGTCGGCGTCCAGCGCGAGGTGGCCATCGCCGACCGCCCCGTCGACGTCGAGGTCGACCTCGGCGAGACGCCGTCGATGGAACTGGGGATGGACGCCGTCTCGACGCCGACCGGACCCCGGGCGAGCGCGACCGACGCCCGCCTCACGGAGAACCCCCACGTGCCCCGTGCGGTCGAGAAGACCCTGGGGGACGACGACTGGCGCGCGGAGGGAGCGATGAACTACCTCTACGAGCGGGGCTTCGACGTCTACGACATCAACACGATCCTCTCGGCGGGCGCGCTGGGCCGCGGCGAGGACCGCCGACTCGTCTCCGCAACGCCCCCGGCATCGACCGGGTCGAGGTCTACGACGCGACGTACATGGGCAACCGCTACTGGGTCGTGCTGGCGCCCGGCGACTGGGAGTTCGAACTCGTCGAGATGAAGAGTCCGGGAAGCATCTGGAACCCCGACGAGGACGGCGACCACCTCCTCCTGGCCGCCAGCGAGGGGTACACGGGCCGCACCGGCTACGTCGAGGAGACCAGCGGCGCCTACTACGCCAGCCGGCTCGCGGTCCTCGAACACCTCGTCGAGCGGGACCGACAGGCGAAGGCGCTGGTCCTCCGTGTGGCGACCGACGAGTACTGGGCGCCGGTCGGCGTCTGGCAGATCCGCGAGTCCGTCCGGGACGCGCTGAACGGCGAGGCCGCGACCGCCGAGACGTTCCACGACGCGGCACGACGGCTAGCGCCGCTGTTGCCCATCTCTCACGACCGACTGCGCCGGAAGTCAGAGATGGTCGCCGGCGTCCAGTCGACCCTCGACGGGTTCTAGCGGAGGAGGCTTCGGCCTCCCGGTGTAAGGACCCCCATGGAGCGGTTCGTGAAGTCGCTGTTCGCGGGCGGGGTCGCGCTGGTCGGCGGCCTCTGGCTGCTGACGCTGTTCGCGGTCGGATCGGGACCGTGGCTGGCCGGCGCGGCGGCCGTCGCCCTCGGGAGCGTCGGACTCGTGGCCGGCGTCGTCACGGAACTGGAGTACGAGCGATAGGGACCCCGGTCCGGTAGCGCTCCTCTCAGCTCAGCCGCCGGCAGCGGTCGAAGCGGTCGTCGTCGAGGTAGACCGTCCCGTCGCGGACCTCTACGAGGACGGCCTCCAGCGTCCGCCCGCGACAGGGACCGTAGGTGCAGACGCCGTCGCGCTCGGGATCGAACCGGGCGCCGTGCTCGTGGCAGACGATCTCGCCGCCCCGGACCATCGCGCCCCACCCCGGATCGAGTCGGACCTCGGGCTGGTGGGGACAGGAGTTGCACCACGCCAGGACGGCGTCCCCGTCGCGCCGGAGGATGACCTCGATACCCCGGTCGCCGTCGAGCGCCTCGCACCGGATCGTCGAGTCGGTGGGCACGTCCTCCAGCGGAGCGATCCGGAGCGGGTCCTCCGCGTGGGGGGTCTCCCCGCCGTCCTCGTCGGTGCTCTCCTCCTCGCCGTCCCCGCCGGCGCCGCTGACGCTGAACGAGAAGGTCGCGCCGCCGACCTCCACCTCCCCCTCGTCGTCGTGGACGCGGGCGGTCTCTCGCTCTCCGTTCGCGGCCACCGACACCCGGGGTCCGTCGCGCATACCTCAGCTATTAGGCCAGCCTAAATGTGTGTTGCGGACCGGTCACGCGGACTCGACGCCGCTGATCTCGAAGCGGGCGCCGCCGGCCGCGCTCTCGCCGACGTCGATCCGCCAGCCGTGGTCGCGGACGATCTGTTCGACGCTCACCAGCCCGAACCCGGAGCCGTCGTCGCTCGTCGAGTACCCGGGCTGAAACACGGCCTCTCGCTCCTCCTCGGGGACGCCGGGACCGTCGTCGGCCACGTAGAACCCGTCGTCGTCCGGGAGCGGACCGATCTCAACGGTCACTCCCTCGCTCTCGCAGCCGGATCCCGGTCGGTCGCCAATCGCGCCGCGTTCGGCGGCCCCGTCGGCCGGGGGTCGACTGTCCGCGGAGCCGCCCTCCGTGACGTCTCCGGGGGGCTCCGAGCGGGGGCTCGTCGAGCCGTGCTCGGCGGCGTTTTTCACGAGGTTCTCGAGCAGGCGCTTCAGCGCCGCGCGGTCGGCGGAGACGGTCACGGCCCCGGCGAGTTCAACCGTGACGCCGGGTGCCGGAGCGGGCAGCGACTCGACGACCTCGCGCAGCGAGACGGGTTCAGTGTCGTAGTCCACGGTTCCCTCCTCGGCCAGCGCCGAGAGGTCGTCGACCAGTTCCTCGGTGCGTTCGAGCGCCGCGCCGACTTCCGCGAGGTAGTCGTCGTCGACGGTCTCGCGGGCGAGTTCGAGGCGCCCGAGCGCGACCTGGATCGGGGTCCGCAGGTCGTGGGAGGTAATCCGCGAGACGGCCTCGAGTTGCTCGTTGCGCCGTTCGAGCGTCCGTCGGCGCTCTCGACGCTCGGTGACGTCGATCGCGGTCCCGATGATCGCCGGAGCGCCGTCGAGTTCGATCTGGCTGCCCTGGATCTCGACGTAGACCGGCGAGCCGTCCTTCCGGACGCCCTGGAAGACGTACTGGACGGACTCGCCCGCCTCGCGGGCCGCGAGGCGCTGCTCGACGCGCTCGTGGTCGGCCTCGGCGGTGAACTCCAGAGGCGACCGGCCGATCATCTCCTCGCGCTCGTAGCCGAAGATCTCGGCCATCCGGGGGTTGACGTAGACCAGTTCCCGGTCCTGGAGGACGTAGATCCCGACGTGGTTGTTCTCGACGAGCGTCTGATAGCGGTCTTTCGTCTCGCTGAGTTCGGCTTCGAGGGCGTGTCGACGGGTGATGTCCTGGAGGACGACCACCGCCGCGTGCCCCTCGATCCCGTCGACCGGCGCGGACTGACCGACGACGTGGCACTCGGTGCCGTCGAGCGCGCGCAGCGTCGCTGCCGTCGGTTCGTCGCCCGTCTCATCCCCCTCGAGCAGGCGCTCGATGCCGCCGGCGATCCGGTCGCGGTCGGGCGGCGCGACCAGCCGTTCGGCCGGGCGACCGAGCAGGTCCGCCTTCCGCTCGGCGCCCGCCAGATCGGCCGCCGCGTCGTTGCAGTAAGAGACGGCGCCGGACTCGTCGATCAGGAGCGCCGGGGCCGGCGAGCGATCGAGCAGGTCGCGGAAGCGGCGCTCCGCACTCCGGGCCGCCGACAGGTCCCGTCCGACGCCGACGATCCCGACGAGTTCGCCGGCGGTCTCCATTGGGGCGCCGGTGAACTCGTAGGGGATCGCCTCCCCGTCGGCGGTGACGAGGTCCGCCTGGACGGTGACCCGATCGCGGTCCTCGCGGATCCGCTGGATGGCTTCCGCGATCCGGTCCGCGTCGGTTCCCTCGAAGAAGTCCGTCGGGGTGCACTCGGCGATCTCCCCGGGGCCGTAGCCGGTGACCTCCTCGAAGCGCTCGCTCCACTCCAGGAACTCCCCGTCCTCTCCGAAGGCGTACAGCAGGTCGTCCAGCGAGTCGATGACCGTATCGAGGAATTCCTTCTGGCGGCGGAAGCGGCGCTCGCGGCGGCGCCGCCGGTGGTTCTTCAGCGCCTTGAGTACCTGGTCGCTCACCTCGGCGGCGAACCTGACCTCGTCGTCGGTCCACTCCCGGCTGTCGCCGACGTGCTCGTGACAGACGACCCCCACGACCTCACCGCCGTCCCGTATCGTCGCGTCGAGCATCGCCCCGATCCCGTGCTGGCGGGCGTAGTCGGCGAGTTCCGCGGTCCGACCGTCGGCGACGGCGTCGGCGGCGTCGATCGCACGGTGGCGCTCCAGGGCGGCGAAGTAGGCGGGGTACTCCTCGGCGGTCAGCGTCGCTCTGGTCTCGTGGTCGCCGGTCGCGGCGTCGTACAGCGACTCGCACCGCAGGCGGGACCGATCGTCGTCGAGCAGCCACACGGCCGCGCGCTCGACGTCGAGCACGTCGGCGACGCGTTCGGTGATCGTCCCCAGGGCCGCCTCCAGGTTGCCCGCGACGACGTCCTCGTCGTCTGCGACGTCGAGCAACGCCTCCCGCTGGCGCTCGCGGCGCCGCCGACGGCGGTACCGCTCGGTGACGTCCCGGAAGACGAGCACCACGCCGACGATATCGCCGTCCTCGGTCTCGATGGGCGCGCCGCTGTCGGCGATGTACCGCCGCTCGCCGTTCCGGCCGACCAGCAGCGTCCCGTTAGCGAGGCCGACCGTCTGCCCCTCCCGGAGCACACGCTCGACGGGGCTCTCGACGGACCGCTCGCTCTCCTGGTCCCGGATGTCGAACACCTCCTCGGCGGGGCGGCCGATGGCCCCGCTACGGTCCCAGCCCGTCAGCCGCTCTGCGACGTCGTTCATCCGGGTGACGGTCCCCGCGTCGTCGGTCGCGATGACGGCGTCCCCGATGGACTCGAGCGTGATCCGGAGGTGTTCCTCGCGCTCTCGGAGCTTCGCCCGCGTGCGGAAGTGCTCGACCTCCTGTTCGATGGCCTGGGCGAGCACGCCGTACTGCGAGCTGGGGTCACCGCCCTTCTGGAGGTACCTGTCGGCACCCAGATTGAGCGCCTCGATGGCCACCTCCTCGCGGCCCCGGCCGGTGAAGATGACGAAGGGGACGTCGCTACCGAGGTCCTCGCGGATCGCCTCCAGCAGTTCGATCCCGTCCATTTCCGGCATCTGGTAGTCGGAGACGACGGCGTCGTAGTCCCCCGCTCGGAGGGCGGCGAGCGCCTCCCGCGGCGAGGAGGTGGTGTCGACGGCGAACGGCTCGTCGCGGCGCTCGAGGAACTCGCTGGTCAGCGACAGCAGCGCCTCGTCGTCGTCCACGTAGAGGACGTCGATAGAGGCCGCGTCCGCCGGGCTCATCGGGAGTGTATCGTCCGTCATAGCTCCGATTTAATGAATGTATCGGGCGGAGACCGCGATCGCCTCACCGATCACGACCCGTATTTCGCGTTATCCAAATAACTCAGATAATGTAAATACGGCGCGCTACCTCCCGAACCGAACCATATTGTTTCGATACTGAGTAAACTTTTTAGCCCCGCGGAGGGTAGTCTCACTCATGTCTCAGAACCGGGCGCGCGCGCACGATCGGCTGTACGTGGACGGCGAGTGGCGGTCGGTCGACGGCCGGATCGAGGTCGGGGACCTCGCGGAGGGCGGGACGGTCGCGACGGTCGGCGCCGGTAGCGAGGCCGACGCCGACGCCGCCCTCGCGGCCGCCGACCGCTCAGCGATCGGCGAGAGCACTATCGTCGAGCGCGCCGAGTGGCTCGGAGCCATCGCCGACGGGATCGAGGCCCGGCGCGCCGGGCGAGGTCGACAGCGCCGCAGAGCGGTTCCGCCGTGCGGTCGAAGAGGCCCGGAACCTCGACGGGGAGTACCGCGAGGGGACGACCGCGGGCCACGAGGGCTGGGAGGCAATCGTTCGCCCGGAGCCCGTCGGCGTCGTCCTCTGTATCGCCCCCTACAACTACCCCCTGGCGACGACGGCCCTGCAGGTCGCGCCGGCGCTGGCGGCGGGCAACGCCGTGGTCCTCAAGCCGGCCAGCCAGACCCCCGTCAGCGCGCTGCTCCTCGCCGAGGTCGTCGACGGAATCGACCTCCCGAAGGGCGCGTTCAACGTCGTCACCGGGCGCAGCAGCGAGATCGGCGACCCGCTCGCGAGCGACGGACGGGTCGACGCCGTGGCCATGACCGGCTCCTCGGGCGCCGGGGAGCACGTCGCCCGCGAGAGCGGGATGGTGAACCTGCACATGGAACTGGGCGGGAACGCGCCCGCCCTGATCTTCCCCGACGCCGACCTCGCGGAGGCCGCAGGCGCCTGCGCGAAGGGAGCGCTGAAGTACGCCGGCCAGCGGTGTTCGGCGGTCTCGCGCGTGTTGGCCCACGAGTCAGTCCACGACGGACTGGCGGCTCGCCTCGACCGCAAGGTGGCGTCCTACGAGGTCGGAAACCCACTGGACGAGTCGACGGACCTCGGGCCGCTGATCTCCGAGGAGCAGGCCGATTGGGTCAAAGAACTCGTCGACGACGCGCTCGCGCAGGGCGCGACGCTGGCCCACGGGGGCGACCGCGACGGGCGCCGCTTCGAGCCGACGCTGCTGACGAACGTCCCTCACGACGCGCGGATCCTCCGCGAGGAGCAGTTCGGGCCGGTCGTCGCGCTGGCGGCCGTCGCCGACGAGGCGGAGGCCCTCGAACTGGCCAACGCCGGCAACCTGGGACTGGACGGCTGTGTGTTCACCGCCGACCACGACCGCGCGATGCGGGTCGCCGACGCCCTCGAGGCGGGCGCCGTTCGGATCAACGGCGCCCCCTCCCACGGACTGGGCGACATCCCCTTCGGCGGCGTGAACGCGTCGGGCATCGGTCGAGAGGGGCTGGGCGTCTCTATCGAGGCGTTCACCACAACCAAAAGCATCGTCCTCTGATCGGTCGCCGGCGGTCGGCGGGCTCCTATCGGTCCGGGTAGTCGGTACGAAAGGGGCATCCGGGGTGGGGGGAACACGAGTGCGTGGCTGTCTCGTTCGACGCCGAGCATGGCGTCGAGGCCCCGAATGCCGATTAGGTCCTTGACAGCTATCTCAAAGAAACTTTTGCCGGGTCAGAGGTGATCGCGGAGCGTCGCGACCGCACTCAACACGGGATAGGTGGCGTCGAGGTCGGCGTAGAGGTACTCACAGAGGTCGTGAGCGTCGATCCTGTTGGGCAGCGAGTGCGAGTGGAGATGGTGCTGGCGGTCGGCCGCGACGGCGTCGATGCGGTCGACGGCGTCGCCGCTGGCGCGCCCCGAGGCGGTAGCGTCGAGTTCGCGGCGCGCGGTCCGCAGCGACTCCTGTTCCGCCTCGAGTGCGGCCAGGAGGGCCGTCCGCTCGCGGCGGGCGGTCTCGACGGCCGCGAGTAGGGCCTCCTTGAATCCTGGCGTGAACGACGCGTCGACGTCCGGCCGGAAGAGGTCGGCCACGTCCGGGCCGAGTTCCGCCGCGGCGTTCTCCGCCAGGGGTTCGTCGTAGACCCGGTCGTAGTGGTCGACGGCCATCACGGTCTCGCCGTAGGCCGCTCTGAGGCGGGCGGCCGCGTCGGACCGCTGACGTTCGATCAGCGGTGCGCGGGGCGTGCCCGCGGGCGGCGGGTCGGGGGACACCTCCTCGACGCACTCCGCGAAGGTCCCGAAGGCGGCCGCCTCGGCGGCCAGTTCGCGCCGCTCCCGGTCGAGGCGCTCGCGCGCCGCGTCGATCGGAGCGAGGGGTCCGGGGTCCGGTCCGCAGTCCGTCTCGGTCATACACGTGCTAACACGTAACTAAAACATGAATTTTACCTATGCTCCGACGAGCGTATTTTCAGTATTTAATACCATTAAAACAAGAATTTCGATCCCGAGACACGGGCGGGTCAGGGGCGCTCGAGGAGGTTGACGCAGCTGACCGCGCCGGTGGCGTTCCGACCGATGCCGATGTTATGCTGAAGGCCGATCGAGGGGTCGTCGACCTGGATCGCGCCGGCCTCTCCCCGTAGCTGCTCGTAGATCTCCGCGATCTGGGCGACGCCGGTGGCGCCGATCGGGTGGCCCTTCGAGAGCAGCCCGCCCGAGGGGTTGACGGGCGTCTCGCCGTCGAGGTGAGAGTAGCCCTCCTCGACGAACCGGCCGCCCTCGCCGTCCGCGCAGAACCCGAGGTCCTCGTAGGTCACGAGTTCGGTGATCGAGAAGCAGTCGTGGACCTCGGCGACGTCGACGTCCTCCGGGCCGATTCCGGCCCGCTCGTAGGCGCGGCTGGAGGCCTGCCGGGTCGCCGGGAAGTTCGTCAGCGCCCGGTCGTTTTCCCGCTGGAAGGTGTCCGAGGAGAGTCCCCAGCCGGCGTGTCGGATCGGGTCGTCGGTGAACTCCCGCGCGCGGTCCTCGCTCGCGATCAGGACGGCGCAGGCGCCGTCGGTGACCGGACAGCAGTCGTAGAGGTTCAGCGGATAGCTCACCGTGGGGGAGTTCTCGACGTCCTCGACGGAGCACTCGAACTGCTGGTGCGCGTGGGGGTATTTCGTCCCGTTCTCGTGGTTCTTCACGCTCACCTCGGCGATCTGCTCGCGGGTGGTGCCGTACTCCTCCATGTGGCGGGTCGCCCGCATCCCGAAGTACGCGGGCATGGTCACCCCTCGGCCGCGCCAGAGGCGTTCGAGCGCGGCGCTGGCGATCAACCCCTCGGTGTCGTCGAGCATCTTCTCGGCGCCGATCACCAGCGCCACCTCGCAGTCGTCGGCCCGCACCGCCTGTGAGGCGTTACGAAACGCGTCGCTGCCGGTCGCGCAGGCGTTCTCGACGCGCGTGATCGGCTTCTCGAAGAGACCGGTCGCGTGGGCGACCGACGATCCCGAGGAGCCCTCGTTGGCGATGTCGATCGTCCCGTACCAGGCGGCGTCGATGTCGGCGGTGGGATCGATTCCGTGGTCGACGTCCTCGAGCAGATCCAGATACGCCGACTCCAGCATGTCGTCGAACGACTGGTCGTACAGCTCTCCGAAGTCGATGATTCCGCTCCCGACGACGTACGCGTCTGTCACCGCTTCTCACCCCGCGGCACGCTGAACTTGAAGGAGTTGATCGGCCGCTCGCCCTCCGAGAACAGCTCCCGAAACCGCGCGACGACCTCCGTCCCGACGTCGATCTTCTCGAGGTCGGTCTCGGTCAGCAGACCGTAGACCCGCGCCGGGTCGCCCTCGCCGTCGGCCTGTGGGAGGTCGACCATCGCCACGGGCTGGGGCGTCTCGATGTCGTCGGGGAGGTACTCCTGGACGACGAACGACTCGACGG
>PXRR01000030.1 GCA_003021975.1 Halobacteriales archaeon QS_5_70_17
AGCGAAATCGTCGCCGAAAGCGGCCACACCTTCGAGTGGACCGCCGACACAACCGGCGTCGTCCCCTACTTCTGTAACCCCCACAAGGGCCAGGGCATGAAAGCCGCCCTCGCCGTCGGCTCCGACCTCCCTCGACAGGACACCGGTGGCGGCGGCCAGACGGGACCGGCGGTCGCCGACAGCGCCAAGACGCTCGGCATCGCGACGCTGATCGCCATGGTGTCGACGCTGGTGTTGGCGTTCTTCTTCCTGAAGTACGGCGGGTACGAGTAGCGCCCGCCGCCGGCCGTCGGAGCGCGGGCCTCAGATCGACGACGGCCGCTCGTGGACAACGATTTCGACGGGCCGCTCCTCGCCCTCGAGGTCGGCGACGATCCGGCGGACGATCTGTTCGGCCTCGCTTTGGATCTTCGGGCGCACCTTGTCGATCACCCAGCCCAGCGAGACGAACGCCGGCAGGTCGATCATGCCCGGGTCCGCGGACTCCGGGCGGAACCGGACGGCGAAGCGGACCCGCGAGGCGTCCGGTTTCCCGGGGGGCGCCTCCTCGGGAACGTGCTCGACGATCCACGCCCCGCCGGCGTCGATGTCTTTCGTGATCGTCCAGTCGATCCGGTTGGGGGGATCGACGTCGGTCACCCGTGAGCGGGCGGTGTAGGAGAGCTTCCACCACGAGAAGGTGAGGTCGTACTCGGTACCCGGCGATCCGTCCCCCCGACGGCGGACCTTCTCGAGGTGTTCGGAGTAGTCCGCGTACCGCGGGAAGTCGACGAGGAACTCGTAGACCTCCTCGGGGGGCAGGTAGACCAGCGTGCTGACTTCGACGGAGTCCACGCCGTCCGGTTCAGTCGGCCCGGGCGTAAGTGTTCTCACCTCCGCGTACCGCCGCCCCCTCGCCGGCGTGCTCCGGGCCGTCGAATCCGAAGTCGAAACCGGGGCGTTTGTATCCGGCCGGGCCGACCGTCCGCCATGCCACCGAGCGGCACGGACGACGCGAGGGAGGACGCCGTCGCGCACGACGGGGACGGCCAGCGGGGCGAACGGACCGGCCGCGAGACCGGGGCCGGGGATCCGGCCGGGCGCGCGCCCGACGACCCCGTCGACGTTCTCGTGGTCGGGGGCGGCGTGGCCGGACTGACCGCTGGCATCTACACGGCGCGCGCGGACCTGTCGACGCTGGTCGTCCGCGCCGGCGAGTCGATCCTGGAGCGCAACGCCCACCTGGAGAACTACCCCGGGTTCCCCGCGGGGGTCAACCCGCGGACGCTGCTGGAGATGACCGAGGTGCAGGCCGAGCGCGCCGGCTGTACCGTCCGGACGGCGACGGTCACCGACCTCGATCGGCAGGCCGACGGCGAGGGGTTCGAGGCGGGGATCGAAGGCGAGCGGGTGACCGCCCGGCGGGTGATCGTCGCGACCAAGAACGACACCGGCTTCATCGGCGACTTAGAGGGCCTCGGGATCGTCACCCGGGGCTCGAAGACGTACGTCGACGCCGACCCGGACGGCTCGACGGAGGTCGAGGGGCTGTACGCCGCCGGCCGGGTCGCCGAGCAGGCCCACCAGACGGTCGTCGCGGCCGGCCACGCCGCGACGGCCGCGCTGACGCTGATCGACGACAGCGACCGCCCCTACTACCACGACTGGGTCGCTCCGGAGGGGTACTTCACCGACCGGGGCATCGACGTTCCCCCCGGCTGCGAGGAGATCGACGAGGAGGAGCGCCGGCGCCGCGAGCGGGCCTCGATGGAGGCGATCCGCGAGCGCTTCGAGCGCCCCCACCCCGACGGGCCGACGCCCCACCCCGACCAGACGGAGTGAGGGCCACGCGGGCCGTTTTATGCCGCCGGCGCCGAACGCGGAGGTATGAGCCTCGAAGGAGTCAACGTCGCGCTCGGGGTGACGGGGTCGATCGCGGCGGTGAAGACCGTCGAACTGGCCCACGAACTCCGGCGGCGCGGCGCGGCGGTCCGCGCTGTGACCACCGACAGCGCCCGCGGGATCGTCCACCCGTGGGCGCTGGAGTTCGCCACCGGCCGCGAGGTCGTCACGGAGATCACCGGCGGGGTCGAGCACGTCGGACTCTGCGGCCGTGAGGGGTGGGCCGACGTCCTGCTGATCGCGCCGGCGACGGCCAACACCGTCGGGAAGGTCGCGAGCGCCATCGACGACACCCCGGTGACGACCTGCGCGACGACGGCGCTGGGCGCGGACGTGCCGGTCGTGATCGCGCCCGCGATGCACGAACCGATGTACGACCACCCCGGCGTCCTCGACGCGATCGACCGGGTCCGGGAGTGGGGCGTGACCTTCGTCGATCCCCGCGTCGAGGAGGGGAAGGCCAAGATCGCGAGCGGGGACGCGATCTGTCTGGCGGTCGCGCGCCGCGCCGGCGAACGGCCCCTCGCCGGGACGCGGATCGTCGTCACCAGCGGCGCGACCAGCGAGCGGATCGACCCCGTGCGGACGCTCACCAACCGCGCCTCCGGTCGGACCGGGCGCGCGGTCGCGCGCGGGTGTTACGTCCGCGGAGCCGACGTGACGCTGCTGCACGACGGCGATCCGGTCCCGTACGCCGACGCCGAGCGCGTCGAGAGCGCCGCGGAGATGACCGCCGCGGCCGACGAGGCCGCCGCGGACGCAGACGCCCTGGTGTCGGCGGCCGCCATCTCCGACTACACCGTCGACGCGGCCGACGAGAAGATCCGCTCGGGCCGACAGCTCACCCTCGACCTCGAACCGACGCCGAAGCTCATCGACACCGTCCGCGAGCGCAACCCGGACCTGCCGATCGTCGGGTTCAAACTCGAGACCGGTGGCGACGACGGGGACCTGATCTCGGCCGCCCGGGGGACCCTGGAGCGGGCGGACCTGTCGTTCGTGGTCGCCAACGACGCGAGCGTGATGGGCACCGACCGCACGCGGGCGCTGCTGGTCCGCGCCGACGATCACGCCGTCTACGAGGGGGACAAGTCCGGCCTCGGACTGCGCGTCGCGGACGAACTCGCCGCGGAACTCGGCGAGGGGTAAGCCCCGCGGGGCGCCGGTGCCCGGTGTCCGGGGCGCCGAGGACCGGGCGGGGACCCCGTTCTGTCCGCTCGTGGCCACTCCCGCGATCCGACCGCAATCGGGAGGCGACGCGACCCTCACCGAACGATATAAGAATAGTTTTGGGCGGACGGACCGAGGGGTCACACGATAGACAATGCCGAGTCCGAACACCACCGCCGAGCCGGTTGCGACCCCCGGGCGGCGCGAGCGGGTGGACGATGGGGGGTGAGGGCTCCACCGAGGTACTGGTACCGGTCGGCGAGTCGTCGACGCTGCGGAACACGGTCGCCTACGCCGTCCGGGCCGCCCAGGACGCCGCCGGGGTGGAGAGCGAGGGTGGGGGTGAGGGCGCGACCGGACCCGCCGAGTCGGGGGCGACGGTCCACTTCGTCTACCCCGCGGGCTGGCGCTCGGGCGACCCGAAGGACGATCCGAGGTTCGACCGAGCCCGGGAACTGCTGGACCGCCTCGAGGTGTGGGCCGAGGAGGACGCCGACCCGGACGGGCCGCCGGTGACCGTCGAGACGGCCCTCGTGGGACGCGAGAGGTACCTCTTCAGCCCCGGGGACTTCGCCGCCGTCCTCGCCGACTACGCCGAGGACCGCGGGCTGGAGGTCGTCGTCGTCGATCCGGAGTACCAGCCCGGGGGGAACGCGCCGATGCTCCGTCCGCTGGAGTTCGAACTCCGCCAGGCGGGACTGACGGTCGAGGAGGCGCCCGTCGAGCGGCCCGCCCGCCGGACGCGGTTTCTGGGCCGGGCGAACCTCTCGCAGTTCCTGCTGCTGTTCGGCGTCTCCTACGCCTTCTACCTCCTGCTCGGGGGATTCGCGCTGACGGGGTTCGAACTGGCCACCGGCGCGATCACGGCGGGGCTGGTCGCGTACCTCCTCTGGCGCATCTCGCTGACGGAGACGCCACACGTCACCCGCTACCCGCTGCGGGCCGCGCGGATGGCGCTGTACGCGCCCTACCTCCTCTGGGAGATCGCGAAGGCGAACCTCTCGATCGCGTACGTGGTGCTCCACCCCGACCTCCCGATCGACCCCTCGCTGGAGCGCTTCGAGGCGGCGGTCTGGGGGGACCTGCCGGTGACGACGCTGGCGAACAGCATCACGCTCACGCCGGGGACGCTGACCGTCGAGGTGAGCGAGCGGAGCTTCTACATCCACACGCTCACCGCCTCGTCCCGCGAGGACCTCTTCGACGGGGCGCTCGAACGGGCGGTCCGGTTCGTCTTCTACGGCCGGGACGCGGCCGCGATCCCGAGCCCCCGCGAGCGCGGCGATTCCGGGCCAGGAATCGACGATGGGGGTGAGGAGACGTGATCGCCACACTCCCGCTCCAGCTGTCCCCGTCGGCCTCGCCGGTGCTCGCCGGCGTCCTGCTGGGAGCGGCGAGCCTCTTCACGCTGTTCGCGGCCGTCGTCCTCTTCCGGGTGTTCCGGGGGCCGACGATGCAGGACCGCGTCATCGCGGTCAACGTCATCGGCTCGAACATCGTCGTCATCCTCGCGCTCGTCGCCGCGGGGACGTGGCGCTGGTGTACGCGCTGTTGAACTTCCTGATGAGCATCGCCATCTCGAAGTTCACCGTCGAGCGGGGTGGCGTCATATGATCTCGACGCCCGGGGACGTACTGATCGTGCTCCTGGCGGCCGCGGGGACGTTCTTCGGGGGCGTCGCCGCCGTCGGCGTGCTGCGCCTGCCCGACCTCTACACGCGGGCCCACGCCGCCTCGAAGAGCGACACGCTCGGCGCCGTGCTGAGCCTCGCGGCCGTCGCGATCACGTTCGGAAGCGGAGTCACGACCGTCAAGACGGTCTTCCTGCTCGTGTTCATGTTCGTGACCAACCCGACGGCGGCCCACGCCATCACCCGGGCCGCCCACGACCAGGGCATCGAACCGTGGACGACGGACGACCGGCGGCAGCGAGAACAGGACCGGGAGCGAACGCGGGACGCGGACCGCGACCGGAGTCCGGAGGTGGGGGCGGAGTGATCGAACCGCTGGCCCTGCCCCTGCAGACGACGGTCTCGGCGCTGGAGGCCGCGTTGCTCGCCTTCGTCCTCGGCTGTGCGGTGATCGCGGCGGTCCTCCGGGACGTCCTAGGAGTCATCATCGCCGCGGCCGCCTACAGCCTCGGCGTCGCGGTCATCTGGGTGGTCCTCCGGGCGCCCGACGTGGCGCTGACCGAGGCGGCGGTCGGCGCGGGCGTCACCACGCTGCTGTTCCTGCTGACGATCGCGAAGACGGTCAATCCGACCGACGAGCGGTCGCTCGAACTGCCGAGCGTCGGGTCCGGCGCGGCGCTGCTGGCGTTCGTGCTCGTGCTCGGGTCGACGGTGCCGGCGATGCCCGCGATCGGGGGGTCGCCGGTGACCGACGGCGAGGTCAGCCAGTACTACCTCGAACACGCCCACGAGCAGACCGAGGTCGACAACGTCGTGACGGCCGTGCTGGCCGCCTACCGCGGGTTCGACACCCTCGGCGAGGCGGTCGTGGTGTTCTCGGCCGGTGTCGCGGTTCTCGTCGTGTTGCAGCGGGAGGTGTTCGTATGAGCGACCGCGAGACCGGGACCGCCGACGTCGGATCGAGCGCCGGGGGCCGCGGGCCCTACGTCGAGAGCACGATCATCATGACGACCGTCCGAGTCGTCGCGCCGTTCGTGCTGACGCTCGGCCTGTTCGTGATGTTCCACGGCGCGGACTCCGCCGGCGGCGGGTTCCAGGGCGGGGCCATCGCCGGCTCCGTGGTGTTGATGCTCGCGTTCGCGTTCGGGATCGGTCCCGTGCGCGACTGGATCCACCCGGGGATCCTGCTGGGCCTGATGGTCGCCGGCGTGCTGACCTTCGTCGGGGTCGGCGCGCTGACGCTGCTGCTCGGCGGTAACTTCCTCGAGTACGGCGTCATCCCGATCTACCACGCGAGCGCCTACAGCATCGAACTGATCGAACTGGGCATCGGCGCCATCGTCGTGTCGATCATCACGGGGCTGTTCTTCGCCATCGCGGGCGGGATGGAGGGGCCCGGCGCCGAGCCGAAACCGGCCGAGGAGGCCACAGTCACGGAGGACGAAGCGTGATCCTCGAGTCGCTGCTCACCCAGTACAACTACGTCGCGGTCGTCGCGCTGCTGGGAATCGGACTGTACATGATCGTCGAGAGCACGAACCTCGTCAAGAAGGTGATCGGGCTCAACGTCTTCCAGACGGGGATCTTCCTGCTGTTCATCACTGCGGCGTACGTCGAGGGTGGCGCGGCGCCCGTACTGACCAACGAGGCGCCGTACGTCAGCCCCCTGCCCCACGTGCTGATCCTGACGGCCATCGTCGTCGGAGTGAGCCTGGTAGCGGTGGCGCTGGCGCTAATCGTCCGCATCTACGGGGCGTACGGCACGCTCGACGAGGACGTTCTCCGGGAGGTGCGGGCCAATGAGTGACCTGATCCCGCTGCTGGTCGCGGTACCCATCGTCGCCGCGGTGTGCGCGCTGGCGATCGGCTACGTCGACGCGCGGACCGCGTGGCCGATCGCGGTCCTCGCGGCGCTCGTGGAGACCGGCATGGCGAGCGCCGTCGCCGCGCGGGTCTACCGGCGCGGCGAGGCGCTCGACTACGCGATGGGCGGGTTCGAACCGCCCTACGGGATCGAACTCGTCGTCGACGGCGTCTCGGCGGCGCTGATCGTCCTGATCCCGATCGTCGCGCTGGGCGTGCTCGCGTACGTCTGGACCGCCGGACCGAAGTCGCCGGCGTTCTTCGCGACGTTCCTGCTGTTGCTGAGCGGGCTAGCGGGGATGACCGTCACCGGCGACGCGTTCAACCTCTACGTCTTCCTGGAGATCACGGGGCTGGCGGCCTACGCACTGGTCGCTACGGGCGACCGGGGCCGGGCGGCCGTCGGCGCCCTGAAGTACCTCATCGTCGGGAC
Source organism: Halobacteriales archaeon QS_5_70_17 (assembly GCA_003021975.1). Classification (GTDB taxonomy): domain Archaea; phylum Halobacteriota; class Halobacteria; order Halobacteriales; family Haloarculaceae; genus Halomarina. The sequence goes on from PXRR01000030.1 coordinate 6,978, forward strand.
CGTCGGCGCGTCGCTGTTCCTGCTCGGGGTCGGCTACGCTTTCCTCGCGACAGGGACGCTCAACATGGCCGACCTAGCGACGAAACTGGCCGAGGTGGGCTACGACGACACGCTCGTGCGCGCCTCGTTCGCGCTCGTGGTCGTCGGGCTTGGCGTGAAGACCGCGCTCTACCCGCTGCACACCTGGCAGCCGGAGGCGTACGCCAGCGCCCCCGACGGCGTCAGCGCCTACGTCGCCGCGCTCGTCTCGACGGTGTCGGCGTACGCGCTCGGGCGGATGCTCTTCAGCGTCTACACCGTCGACTTCCTCGCCGCGGTGCCGGCGGCACGGACCGGCGTACTGACGCTCGCGGGGATCAGCGTCGTCGCCGGGAGCGTCCTCGCGGTCACCCAGACGGAGATCAAGCGGATGCTGGCGTACTCCTCGGTCTCGCAGTTCGGCCTGGTCGTCGCCGGCTTCGCCATCGCCAACGAGGCGGCCGTCACCGGTGGGACGATCCACCTGATCGGCCACGCCGTGATGAAGGGGGCGCTGTTCCTGGGCGCGGGCGCCGTCGCGGCGGCCACGGACGCGCGGACCGTCGGGGAGTACGACGGCCTGTTCGCCCGCCGTCCCGTGCTGAGCGGCGCGTTCGCCGTCCTCGCGCTGGCGATGGTCGGCGTCCCGCCCGCGGTCGGCTTCGTCGGCAAGTGGTACATCGCGGTCGGCGCCGTCGAGGCCGGCGCCTGGCCCATCGCGGTCGTCATCCTCGCGAGCACGCTGCTGACGCTGGCGTACTTCGCGCGGCTGATCGAGCGGATGTTCTTCCGGGCGCCGGCGGGGGCCCGGACCGCGACCGCCGGACCACCGTTCACAGCAGCCGAGCGCCGCCCGCGCCGTCGTTCGGCATGGTCGCCGTCGTCGTCCTGGCGGCGGTCCTCGCCGTCGCGCTCGGGGGGGTCGCCTCCACGTTCGAATCGCTCCTGCAACCGACTCTGGAGACGCTACTCACATGACCGAGATCGACTCACTCAGACCGCTGGCGGCGGTCCTCGCCCCGACGCTCGCGATCGGCGGCATCGTCGCCTCCGCGAACCGACCGAACGTCCGCGAGGGGTGGACCGGCGCGGCCGCCGTGCTCACCTTCGGGATCGTGGCGAGCATGGCCCCCGCGGCGCTGGCGGGGGACACGCACGTGACCGCGCTCGGCCGGTTCGTCCCGGGCGTCGAGTTCGCGCTCCGGGCCGATCCGCTGGGGATGCTCTTCGCCGCCCTGGCGTCGTTCCTGTGGATCATCACCAGCGCCTACAGCGTCGGCTACATGCGCGGCCTCGACGAACACAGCCAGACCCGGTACTTCGCCTCCTTCGCGGCCAGCATCGCGGCGGCCCTCGGGGTCGCCTTCGCCGCGAACCTGCTCGTGCTGTTCGTCTTCTACGAACTGCTGACGGTGGCGACCTACCCGCTGGTCACTCACGACGAGACCCGCGAGGCCCGCGCGGCCGGCCGGAAGTACCTCGCGTACACCTTCACCGGCGGCGTGGCCGTCCTCGCGGGGACCGTCCTCGTCTACTGGGCGACGGGCACCGTTGCCTTCACTCCCGGCGGCATCGAGGGACTGGCGAGCGCGGACCCGACCGTCGGCCGGGCCGCGTTCGCCCTGCTGGCCGGCGGATTCGGCGTGAAGGCGGCGCTGATGCCCGTCCACTCCTGGCTCCCCGACGCCATGGTCGCGCCGACGCCCGTCTCGGGGCTGCTCCACGCCGTCGCCGTCGTCAAGAGCGGCGTCTTCGGCATCGCGCGGGTCGTGCTGGACGTCTACGGACCGGCGACCGTCGGCGACCTGGGGATGGGCCTGCCGCTGGCGGCCGTCGCCGCGTTCACGCTGCTGACCGCGAGCGTCATCGCGCTCCGACAGGACAACCTCAAGCGCCGGCTGGCGTTCTCGACGGTGAGCCAGCTGTCATACATCGTCCTCGGGCTCGCGGTGCTGACGCCGAGCGCCCTGATCGGCGGACTGCTGCACATCCCCGCGCACGCGTTCATGAAGCTCACGCTGTTCTTCTGTGCGGGGATCATCCACGTCGAGACCCACACCGACGACATCAGTCAGATGGCGGGCATCGGCAGGCGGATGCGGGATGGCCGGCATCCCGCTGATCGCCGGGTTCGTCAGCAAGTTCTACCTGCTGGTGGGGAGCGTCGACGCCGGGAACGTCGTCTTCGCCGTCGCCCTGCTCGTCTCCGGCGTGCTCAACATCGCGTACTTCTGGCCGATCGTCTACCAGGCGTTCTTCGAGACGGAGACGCCCGCCGGCCACGACCGCAAGCCGCTGATCGAGAACCGCATCGGGGGCCGGAAGTTCGCCGGACCGGACTCCGGGATCAGTCCGGCGGACGCGCCGACCAGTACCGACGGCGGCGCCGACGCTGAGGGGGAAACGGCCGGCGAGGCCGACGGCGAGTACGCCGTCGACCGCAACCCCAGCGATCACCTGGCCGGCGAGCGCGACGACGCGGCCGAGCACGGCGACGGGCGCGACGGCCACGCGGAGGCGGAGCGCGATCACGACCCGGAGCACGACGACCACGCCCACCACGGCGGTCCGCCGCCGGACGGCTGGGAGTCCCGGGGGTGGCTCGGCGGGGAGAGCACGTGGTTCATGCTCGGGCCGATCCTGACCGCGATGGCGGGGTCGGTCGTGCTGGGCGTGGTTCCGCACGCCGCCGTGTTCCTGCGGCTGATCAAGCGCATCGTCGCGGCCGCCACCGGCGCCCTCGCGGCGGGGGCGGGCGTGGGGGTGATCGCCTGATGGCGACCGCGCTCTCCGCGCTGGTTCCGGCCGCCGGAGCGCTTCAGGCGGGCGGAGGGACGGGCGCGCTGACTGCCCTGCCGCCGTTCGTCTACGTGCTGGCGGCCGCGCTCGTGGTCTCCCTGCTCTCCCGGCGGGCCGGCCACGCGCTGGGGATCGTCGCGACGCTGGCCGTCCTCGGCGTCTCGCTGGCGGTGCCGGCTGGGACCTACCTCCCCGTCCGCCTGTTCGGCTTCGAGGCCGCCCTGTTCAACGTCGACGCGTTCTCCCGGCTGATGGGGATCATCTTCGGGTTCATCGGCGCCGTCGCGATCCTCTACTCGTACGCGAGCGACGCCGACAACGTCCAGACGGCCTTCGCGATGTCGTACGTCGGGACGAGCGTCGGCGCCGTCTACGCCGGCGACTGGCTCACGCTCGTGTTCTTCTGGGAACTGATGGCCGTCACGAGCACCGCACTGGTCTGGTACTACGGGGGAGAGGCGGTCCGCGCGGGCCTCCGGTACGCCCTGCTGCACGGCATCGGCGGCAGTCTCGTGCTCGCGGCGGTACTCCCCGTCGCGACGGGGAACTTCGTCCGCACGGGTCGTATCGGCGCGGGGTTCGATTTCGGCGTGTTGCGCACCCTCGTCACCAACCGAACGATGCTGGTGGCTGTCCTCTATGCGTTTGTCGTGAACATCCTCCTCTCGGTCGTCGCGAACGTGCTCGGGTTCACCATCGTCGGCTTCCTGGCGGTCCCCTTCGTCGCCTTCGTCGCTCAGTCGGCCATCTTCTACATCTGGGCCGACGGGTTCGCCGACGCCTACGAGGCGGAATACGGCCAGCGGCCGACAGCCCCCGACGGGCCGCTGAAACCCGGTGTGACAGTCGGCGAGGACGGGTCCGATGAGACGACCGGGACACCGGGCGAGATGATGGACCTGTCCGACAACAGTGACGACCGGAACGAGGGCTCGGACGACGACCGCCGCTGGGAGTGAGCGCGAGAAGTCGAAGCGCGTAAAACCCCGCCGGGAGTGGTAGGGGGTATGACCTCCGATGCGGGCGAATCACACG